>JAFVQX010000147.1 GCA_017504585.1 Lentisphaeria bacterium | reverse complement strand
TTTGATGTCGGCTTCGGCGGCGGCCTGATAGTGGACTTTGGCCTGTTTGAGATCCTGCTTTACGCCTTCGCCTTTTTCGTAGCAGAGCCCCAGCATATATTGTGCATCGGGCTCAATTTGTTCGGCAGCTTTTTTGAACCATTCCACCGCGGATTTTTTGTCCTGTTTGGTGCCTCTGCCGTAAAAACAGCACAAGCCCAAACGGTATTGGGCGGAGGGTATATTGCGGCGCAATGCCCGGCTGTAAAGCTCAAAGGCTTTCTGATAACTTTGTTTTACGCCTTCTCCTTTGTAATAAAGGTCACCCAGGCTCACCAGGGCATTGTCATAGTTGCGGCTGGCGGCTTTTTCGAACCATTTGATCGCCAGTTTCAAATCTTTTTTTACGCCGTCGCCGGTTTGATATTTTACGCCGATATCCCACCAGGCTTCCAAATCGCCATCCATATCGGCGGCAGCCATGATCACCTGGTCATTGAGCTCTGGCTGGGTGGTCAAATCCACATGCATCGGTTGCGGAGCGGCTGCCGGAGCGGCGCTTGCCGCAAAAACAGAACCCAGCAAAAGTGTGCCCAGTGTCAACTTAAAGAAATCAGAACTTTTCATAATATACAGATCCTTGTTAAAAATTTCAGCGTTAAGTTAATATAACTTACTGCTCATGAAAAGTCAAATAAATATTTGTCAACAGTTGTTAAACCGAAAAATAAGTTTCGGGTATATAAAAAAGCCCCAACATTGCGGTTGAGGCTTTTGATATGCGTAATGGAAAAAACTCTTACTTGAGCATCGAATCGAGGATGTAGTAGTTGAGTTCTTCGTAGTCGCGGGTGCCGACCATTTCGGCGATCTTGGCATCGTCCAGACTGCGGGAGATTTCCAGCAAACGCAGGAAGACCTTGCGGCTGACATCCAGGTGTCTCATATCCACGCCTTCTTTCTGGGTACGCATGACTTTAACATCCAAACCCACCCATTCGCCATTGTTACCGAATCCGTGCTGGTCAAGTACACGCACCTGATTGAGGGCACGGCGGGGATCAACGGCGCCGAAGGTCAGATCCTGGTCGAACTTCAGACCGTTCTGGTCGTTCAGGTGAACGCTCCAGAGTTTCTTGTGCGCCATGGCAAAACCCATTTCGTCGGAGGGCGAAAGGTTGGCCAGCAAGGCGTGAGCAGTTTCGATAAGGCAGCCGACTCTGGAGGGATCGCTGGTCATCAAACCCATGGCGATAGCGTGACCGATGGTGGGAATATAGGTGTGGTCCATCGGTTCGTTGGGCTTGGATTCGATCATCACGCGGATATCTTTGTCGTAATCCAGCATCATCTGCAAAGCTTCGCCGATGCGTTCGGTGGCAACGACCGGGTCCTTGGCTTCGCGGATGTAAGTGCCTTCGCGGGCGAGCCAGAGCACGATATTCTTGGTGCCGAGTGCTTTTGCTATATCAATGGTGCGCTTGGTGCGTTCCAGCGCATATTCCCGGCATTTGGGGCAGTTGTTGGTGTAACCGCCGTCGATGGTCTGGGGGGCAAACCACATACGGGGAGCAACGAATTCCGGGGTCAGACCATGGTCGTCCAGCACTTTTTTAAGTTCGGTGGCGGCTTTGATGATCTCTGCCGGAGTCATGTTGTCCATACCCGGCACGGCGTCGTCGTCGTGGAGCTGGATACCGTCAAAACCGAGCTTTTTGTAAGCAGCCAGTTTGGTGTTGAATTCAATAGTTTTGCGGACTTCGGGCCCAAAGGGGTCAGCCCCTTCGTGGATGTTCCAGGGACCGAATGAAAAACGGAAAGTACCCTGCATTGTAAACCTCCTGTTTGGTTAGTTTCGGGTTATACGGTTATTTTATTACCTCTATTTACAATATAATACTTGCAAACAATAAAACCTTGACTATATTATGAAAAATTAGCATTATATTACGAAAGATGCAACTGGTATCAGTCGCATCTGGTATTTATTAAACCGGTCAGGAGGTGATTATGAAAACGGTAAAGGCTGTACGCAGCGATTTTTTTCCCGGCGAGGGTTGTCCTATTGCGTTGCGGAGTATCCAGGGCGATGCCCGCATCCAGCACGCGGGCGACCTTACTGATATACGCCATACCCACGATTTTGCTGAACTTATCATCATCACCCGGGGCGGCGGAACGCATTGGATCGATGGCACATCTTACGAAGTCAATGCCGGTGATGTTTTTCTTATTCAGGATAATACCGAGCATTATTTTCAGGAACGGCATGACCTTGAAATGTACAATATTATGTTCGACGATCAATATCTGGCAGAGCATTTGCGCAGTTTGCGGTCGCTATCGGGCTTCAACGCATTTTTTCTCTTTGAGCCGATATTCCGGCGGCGGCACGCATTTATGAGCAAGCTGCATTTGGAGCCGGAACTGATGAACTCATTGCGCAATACCCTCAAAGGCATGTTGGCGGAAGTAAAATCCGCATTGCCGGGGTGCGATTTGATGCTGCTGTCTAAAGTGCTGGAAATTTTTGTATTGATCGCCCGGGAGTATTCACAGAACTCCAACAGCAAGGCGCAAACTCTTTACCGGCTGGGCGAAGTGATCAGCCGTATGGAAAATAATTACAGCGAAAATTGGACCATCTCCCGGCTGGCGCGCATCGCCGCCATGGCGCCCAGCACATTTCTGCCGGTATTCAAAGAAGCAGTAGGGACTTCGCCGATCGAGTATCTTTTGAATTTGCGTATGAGCAAAGCTGCTGCCATGCTGTTGAAGAGCCGCAAAAGTATCTCCGAAATAGCACTGGATTGCGGTTTTCGTGATTCCAATTATTTTTCGCGGCAGTTCCGCAATTATTATAACTGTTCGCCGCGGGAATACCGCCAGAAGTTTTGAGGTTTTGAAAGTTGGTTATGAGAAAAATTTTTCATTTGTCGGCTTTGATCTGTTGCGCTATGCTGCTTGAAGGGTGTGCAGCAAATCATTGTTCGGCAGTAGGACGGGCCGGGATTTACAGAGTTTCCCCCGGTAAAGAAGCTGTATTGAGCTTGCCGCAAAGTGGTATAAACTATCTGGCAAGGGATAAAAAGCGTAATTTATATTATGCTGCCGCCGTGGGGAAAAAATATGGCAAAAAGCGTAACGGGGCAATTTATGTTATAAAATATGCTGCCAATAGCAGTATGGAAGTCGTACAAAGTGTGGAGATCCCGCTTCGGGTGCCCGCTCATATAGCGCTTTCTCCGGATCGCAAATTTCTTTATACCGCCAATTACTCCCGGGGGGATGTTTGCGAGTTTGCGCTTGATGAGTTGGGTTTTATTGCCGGAAAACCGCGCATTGCAGTTCATTCGGGCAAGAGTGTGCTGCGGCGGCAGCGTTCTCCGCACCCCCACTATTGCGGATTTGATCCTCAAGGCAGCCAACTTTATGTTTGCGATCTGGGTACCGATGAAATCTGGATTTATGATTATTTGCCGGGGCAGGGGATCAAGTTGCCGTTTCGGGAAAAACTCTCGCTGCCCCCCGGTTCCGGTCCGCGGCATATGGTTTTTGATCCTTCTGGCAAAGTTTTTTATTGCGCCAACGAATTGAACTCTTCTGTAAGCAGTTTTGTAAAACGCAATGGCGCATGGCAGCTGGCGGCGACCTGTCCGGCTTTAAAGGAGGGTTTTGCTGACAAAATAAAAAATTATCCCGGAGCGATCAAACTCTCTTGCGACGGAAAATTTTTGCTGGTCAGCAACCGGGGCCATGACTCCATAGCACTTTTTGCTGCCGACGGCAAAGGCGCTTTGAAGTTGCTTGATACAGTTGCTTCCGGCGGGAGTTACCCCAGCGATATATGGATTTCCGACAACGACCGGCAAGTTGCAGCGGCTAATCTTAAAGGCAGCTCGGTAAGCTGGTTCAAACTGGATAAAGTAAATCAGCGTCTGGTACCGCTGCCGGAAAAGCATTGCATAACCCAACCCAGAGCGTTGATCGATTGAAAATACCTTGCCGGACGGCTGAAAAAATCGCGGGGAGAAAGTTTATCGCTTTTTGCCCGTTGGGTTGAAAAATGATTGCCGCATTGGGTAAACTGCACAAGGAGAGAAGCTTATTCCGCAGTTTTTTCAGCAAAATATTTGACAAAACAATGTTCAGCGTGTAATTTAAACATTATTGAACCGGTTCAATAAAATAAAAAATCATATATCAAGGTGTTTTTATGGCACGGATGGAAGATGTTGCAGCGGCTGCCGGAGTAAGCAAAACCACAGTATCTTATGTGTTTTCACCGCAGAAATCAGCGCTTATATCGCCGGAAACCCGGGAAAGAGTGATGGCGGCAGCAGATGAGTTGGGTTATAAACCAAGTTTTTTCGGCAAGGTTTTGTCGGAAAAACGCTCGTTCAATGTGGCATTGATATTGCCTTCCAGATCTGCTCAAAGTATGTCCCGCACGCTTTTGCAGATATTCCATGGTATAGTGCATAATGCTGAAGCTTCTGACTACAATGTCAGCGTATTTTTTGGTGCGGGCAAGCGCTTTTTCAACCGCAGCGGCGAGGGCAGGTTCGATGGAGTGATCGTAATTGGTCTTGGTTCTGATACCGCGGCTCTGGACAAAATTTCTGCGTTGAATTTACCAATGGTGGTGGTCAATCGCCAATACCCCGTCAGCGAAAAGTGCAGTTGTATCCACGGCGATATTGCCGGGTGGTTCAAAAGCGAAGCCGATCGTATGCTGGAAAATGGTTGCCGGAATTTGCTTTTTCTCAACAAAGGTCTGCATACCGATTCGGGTAAAGCCGCTGCGGAGATGTTCCCGGAAGTCGAAAAACAAGTGACTGCCGCCGATGGCGTTATCGAACAGATTTTTGCCGAAAAAAACATCAGCTTGCAGGTCAATGAACTATTGCAGCACAAACATTACGACGGCATGATCTTCAACAGCAGCGATGGTTCGGCGGTACTTGATGCATTAAAATTGCATAATTTGCAGCCCAATTTGGATATTCAGCTTTCCGGTTTTGTCCGGGATCCGGCGTTATGTATGTTTGGTTTTGTTTGGGAAGTCGATGCTGTAAGCATGGGCAGCAAAGGCTGGGATATGCTTATGAATTTGCTGAATGGCCGCAAAGGCGAATATGCGGTTTTGCCCATAGAGAGATTTGCAAAGAAAAAATCAGCCGGTGCTGGTTTTAAAGATGGTTTTGATGTATAAATAACAATTAAAAAACACAGGAGATGGTATGATGAAACAAAGGTTCACACTTATTGAATTGCTGGTGGTAATTGCCATTATAGCCATTCTGGCAGCCATGCTGCTGCCCGCTTTGTCGGCGGCACGGGAGCGCGCCCGCAACAGCAACTGTATAAACAAGCTCAAACAGCAGGGATTGGCAATGCTTTCGTATGCCAGCGATTATCAGGATTGGATGCCGATGAACAAAGATGGTTCCGTGCAAACCAACAGTTTGTCTTCGGACAGCGATCGCGTACCCCACATGCTGTTGGTTGGGGGATACCTCATTGAACCGGAAGCTAACGGCGTAACCACCAACCGTGCCCGCTTCTACGAAACTTTTTACCGCTGCCCTTCTGACCCCGGTACTATTTCCGGCAGTGAAACTGCAGGCTGGCAATATCCGGATAAAGCCACCGGCAGTTATTATATTTGGATGTATATAGATTCTCCGGATATGACGCCGGGGATCGCCGGATATTCCGGCAGTTATGCCAATGATTTTGCTCCCCGTTCACGGGTCGGTAAGGATGATCCCAGCCGGTGTATTGTTTTTGACCACCGTCCAAAATATCTGGCAGTCGCCGCCAAGGCATACTACACCCACCCCAATATTTACAATGTATTGAATATTGGCGGCAGTGTAAAGAGTGTTGACCGTCAGGCGGCAATCAACGGCAGAGCCTCGACCGATGATACCAAAGGGCGTATCAATCAGGCGTTTTGGGATAACTATTGATAAGTATTTTATGAAAGAGGATTTATATGTGTAAAGCAATCAGGATTTTATTGACAGTGCTGGCAGTTTCGGCATTTACTTTGCCCGCAGCTCCGGCAGCGAAAAAAGAGCCGGTCAAACCCCTTGCTCCGGTGATGTTCAAAGGCAAACCGTTTTTCCCCATCGGCGTGTACGACCTTGCCCCCCGCAAAGCTCCCGCTCATCGCCGCTTGGGCAGTATTGACCCCAAACTTTACGAAATCGGCGTGAATATAGCCTTTTTCGGCAATCTGGGGTTGCCGGATAACAAGCGTTATCCCGGTTATTCACACATCAAAAAAGCCTTTGAGCGTGCTAAAAAAGACCCCCGCTTTGCTGATATAGCTTTGATCATCAACTGGTCGGAGGGCATCCATTGCCAATATGATGCATCATTGAGCGGTAAGGCCAAACGCAAATACCGTCCGCTTACCGAAGCGGAACGCAAGGAGCGTTCCAAATTTATCGGCGAAGCCTTCAGTTACTTTGCCACCCAACCCAATGTTATCGGGTACAGCATGGATGAGCCGGAAAACACCTTTACCAACTATTTCAGGACCCGTCACCCCAAAGCTGATATGAACAACCGTATCGGCGGGGCATTGGTCGAATACACCTCCTGGCTGAAAAAGTTGATCGATAAACACCATCCCGGAGCTATGCAGATACCGATCATCGCCTGGTGGGGTACTTACAAAGATGTATCGCCCATTTATGATGTGTTGATCGCCAACCAATACCCCAAGCCCCCCGGGCGGGTCAAATCTTCAGAATTTGCCGCCGGCTTGTATGAAGTATCTTTTGATGCCGCCCGTGCGGTTTCCGCCGCCCGTGCCGCCAATAAAACAGTTATTTACATGCCGCCGAGTTTTGATACTTTGAATAACTGGTGCACCCAGACTTTCAACGAGATGCGTTATATGGTCTTTGCACCGGTCACCCGGGGAGCCATGGGCATTATGACCTGGCGGCTCAACCGGTGCAGTCAGGATTTCCGGGATAATGTACTCTATCCGGCGATCAAAGAACTTTCGCAGTTCAAAGATTACTATCTGGGCACCTGGCACGACGAACTGGTTACCAGTAATCACGATGAAGCCACAGCAGACTACCTGAAAAAGTTCGTTGCCCGCGACGAACTGCTTGCCGATGTAAAGCTGGGCAAAAAGCAGCTGGTAAAAGATTTTGTACCCGATGTAAGCTATTGCTTGCGGCGTAAAGCCAACGGCAGCTGGATGCTCTTGGCTGTCAACAACCGCCGGGAAGCATTGGATGTAACTTTGAATGTGGACTTGAAAATGCCCGCAAAAGTCAAAGAAGCATTAAGCGGCAAAGATGTGAAAGTTTCCGGCAAAGTAATCAAAGATAAATTTGCACCTTTTGATGTAAAAGTTTATCTTTGGAGTGAAAAATAATTGTTTCTGCCAAAAATAAAATTAAGGTTAGTTATGAATAAAATTGTCTATGGCATTGCTGCAATGCTTTTGTGCGGCAGCATGTTACAGGCTGCTCCGGCAAAAAAGAGTCCGGTCAAGCCGTTGTCGCCGGTCAAAATGAATGGCAAGGCTTTCTTCCCCATCGGGGTTTACGATCTTGCCCGCAGCAAGGTCAAACAGCCGGAACGGCTGGGCGATGTTGATCCGGTGCTCTATGAGTGCGGAGTGAATGTGGCATTTTTCGGGCATCTGGGGATGCCGGGGGATAAGCGTTATCCCGGTTATTCGCACATTGCCAAGGCCTTTGAAAAAGCCAAAAAAGATCCCCGTTTTTCCCAGATAGCCTTGATCATCAACCTGAACGATGGCATTTACGGCGTTCACGATCCTTCGCTGCAAGGTAAAGCCCGCCGGAAATACC
>JAFVQX010000146.1 GCA_017504585.1 Lentisphaeria bacterium | reverse complement strand
TCCCAATGCGGGTAGGTAGATAAAAATGACAGATATACCTGTGCATTGAGAATTTTTTCAAAATTTGAATGGCATTTATCTTTTTGCTCCGCAAAAAGATAAATGCCGGTAAAAGGTTTGGAAAAAAGGGGTGGAGTTCCGTCTTCGCCGGAGGCTACGCCGTGACAAGTTGAGGAGTGGAAAAAGGACCGATCCAGCAAAAGGTCTTTTTCCCCTCCTCAAGTACCGACCCTTGTTGGGAACATAGCGAACCAATTAACATTAAGGAACATAATATTATGAGTAATTTTGCAAGTGACATGGAAAAGTTTGCCTATGCAGTTGGTATCAACATGGGCGAATACGTTCAGCAGATGGCGGTGAAGATGGATGGCAAGCTGGTTGCCGCCGGGTTGGCAGATTATCTTGCCGGCGAAAGCAAGCTCTCTCCGGAAGAGTACGCCGAAGCTATGAAGAAGTTGCAGGAACTTATGCGTGCCGCCGGCGAAAAAGAGATCGAAGCCGTCACCGCCGCCAACCGGGAAGCCGAAGCCAAATTTATGGCCGAAAATGCCAAAGCCGAAGGCGTAAAAGTTACCGCCAGCGGCTTGCAGTACAAAGTTATCGAAGAAGGCAACGGCCCGAAACCTGCCATGAACAGCAAAGTGCGTGTGCATTACGAAGGCAAACTCCTTAACGGCGAAGTTTTTGACAGCTCCATCCAGCGTGGCGAACCCCTGGAATTCATGCTGACCCAGGTCATCGCCGGTTGGACCGAAGGCTTGCAGCTTATGAGCGTGGGCAGCAAATACCGCTTGTTCATCCCCGCCAAGCTGGGCTACGGTGACCGGGGCGCCGGTCAGGCGATCCCGCCGGCAGCTGCATTGATTTTCGATGTGGAACTTATCGCCATTGTCTGATCACCGCCCGGCAGCGGAATTGGCAAACTGACATCTGCTGCGGGGGGAGTTTTCTGCAATAAAAGAGAAACCCAACGCAGCAGAGTGCTCCTGTCAATCCGGCAGAAGTCAAATAACCGTTCAGGGCGCTGTAAACTATTTGTGATAAAAGGTCTTTTAATATTATGAAAATCTGTTTGCTGGGCAGTTGCTCCGGTACGGAGCCCCAAGCCGGGCGTCACCACACATCGTGGGTTTTGCAATCCAATGATGAATTGTTCTGGTTCGATGCTGGCGAAAACTGCTCCTGTACGGCGCATTTGGCAGGGCTGGATCTGCGGCAGTCCCGGGCGGTTTTTCTCTCGCACCCTCATCTTGACCATGTGGGGGGGCTGCCCAATTTGCTTTGGAACATCGGCAAGATCCGCGCCCGCAACCAACAGCCGTGGCAGTTTGAACTGCCAATCTACACAGCTTCGCTCAATCAGGTGCAGGCGGTTTTTGATCTGCTTGCCGAAACGGAATTTCCCTGCAAATCCCCCATGTTCCGGCTGCAGGAAGGGGTGGTTTGGAGCGATGGTATTACCGTTGAAGCCATCGGAAACGATCACTTGCCGCCGGCGGCTGACGGCACGCCCCGTTCTTTCAGTTTTCGCATTACCGCAGAGGGCAAAAAAATCGTTTACTCCGGCGATATACGCCGTATTCAGGATTTGGCAGAGTGGCTCGATGATTGTGATATTTTGTTGATGGAAAACGGCCACAACGATCCCGGGAAAGTCTGCTGCTGTCTGGCGGATGCCGGAATAAAGTTGGGGCGCTTGATTTTTGTGCATCACGGCAGAGCCATGCTTGAAGATGAAAAAAATATCATTGCCCAATGCCGCAAACTTGTGCAATTCCCGGTGGATGCCGCGTATGACGGCATGACTGTTGAGTTGTAACGACTGTTCTTGTTATAAAAAGTTATATTATCCATTTTTTCTGTCAGAATATACATTGCATTTGCTGCAAAAGTTGTTATATTTAAAGCAATTTGATTTTATTGTGCAGTCAATGAGGTTGATTTTGGTGTCTGAAACAGAAGATAAGGTATTGCTGTGCTGTTCCGGAAGGAGTCTTTTTTTACAGCGCAAACTGACGGTATTTTTTGTTATATTATCCATATTCAGCATTGTGGATGCCCCCTTGCAAGCCCATGACAATACCCGTGCCGGGAAAAAAGGAGAAGAGTCCGTGAAGAAAATCAAGATATTGCTCCGTGACTTCCGCAAAGTCGTCAAAGATGGCAGAGTGGTCAACTTTAATGTGGGTACCACCGCCCACGGCCCCGGCGCGATCACGGTGCTGGAAAAGTTTCTGCCGGAGTGCGAAGTTACAGTCTGGGCTTCGGCCCCCCTTTCCGAACCCATGCAGCGGATGATGGAGCGGCGATTCCCCCGGGTGAAAATCGTTTGCGGCAGACTCGATGGCACCAGTAAAGCTGTGGAAGAGGCGGCCCGCTGGTGCGATCTGCTGCTCATCGGCCCCGGTACCGGTATAGCAGTACACCGGGATGTGGAAGATTTTACCCGTTTTTGCCGCAAACCTTACGCCGCTGCGGGGATCGGCTTTGCGGCTAAAGATATTGAAAAGATGCGACAGAGCGGATTTATCTTTTTGCGGGATAGTGCGGCATTGGCAGCCGCCGAAAAAGCTGACCTTGGTGTTCCAACAGCTTTTGTACCCGATGGAGCTTTTCTCTTTGATGCTGCCGACGATGCCGGAGCTGTGGAATTTATGCGGCGGCACGGTTTGGAAAAAGGCAAATTTGTCTGCTGTCTGCCCCGCTACCGCTACACTCCCACCTGGGAGTTCTGCCCCGGCGAAACTTATCCGGCAGATCGGATCGCCTACAATAAAAGCATGGTTGCGCAGGATATGGAGCCATTGGTCAAAGCCGCCTGCCGGGTGGTGCGGGAAAAAGGCTGGAAGGTGCTGCTTTCGCCGGAAACAGAACCGGCGATCCGGCTTTGCCGGAATGAACTTTTGAGCATGTTCCCGGCGGATGTAAAACCCTTTATCGTGGTGCCGGATCACTTTTGGGAAGCGGATCTGGCGCTGGGCGTATATAAATTGAGCCGGGGCGTGTGGGGTACAGAAATGCACTCGCAAGTCATGGCTGTCGGCAACGGTATACCGGCAATGGTCTGCCGTACCAAAGAATTCGGCAGCAAAAGCCAAATGTGGGTGGATATTGGCCTTGGTGAATGGCTCTTTGACTTTGATCTGGCAAGCGACCGGGAGCGTTTCCCGGAGGCGGTTATACAAATGTTGGACAACAAAGCGAATACAGCCAAACTGGTAAAGCACGCTCAAAGCGTATTGCAGGAGCGTTTTGAATTTTTCGGCAGCTTTATGCGCGAGCGTTACGGCAAGTAAGGCTGGAAAAACAAATTTTTCCGGAGGTAGTAACCCATGGATTATTTCAAAAATCTGCAATTTATCCGGGCGGCCAATCTGCCGGATCGCAAGTCCTACCACCCCCGCAGAATATTCGATAATTACTACACTATCCACTATTGCCACGCCGGAGATTTTTCGCTGAAAATCGACAATGGCACGGAAGAAACCAGCACTGTTCCCTGTGCCTTTCTGGCATTTCCGGGGGCGGAATTTGCTTATGGCAATCCGCAGAACACCTATCACCATTTATATGTATGTTTCCGCGGAGAGTTGGCCGAACAATGGCGCGCGGGCGGGCTGTTGTGCTGTTTGAGCAAAAATGCCCTTATACCCATACTCAACCCGGTGGATTTTTTCAATAAATTTGCCAGATTGATCGCCCTGCTGCACGGTGCTGAACGCAGCCGCAACCACGCCCGGGCGGTGCTGCTTTTGGCGGAACTTCTGCTGCAAATGGCAGAACAGCAGCAAAAGCAGTTCAAGCGTCGCAATCCTTTTACTCAAAAAATGAACGATTTGATAAAAGATATCCACCATCATCCTGAATTGGAGTGGGATTTCCGGCACGAAGCAAAGCAGATGAAAATCTCTTATTCCTACTTCCGGAAAGTTTTTGAAGAACTTTATCAGGAACCGCCCCACAACTACCTTTTGCAATGCCGTTTGCAAAAAGCGGAATATCTTTTGATCGATAATGAGTTGCAAATTCAGGAAATCGCAGTTTTATGCGGTTTTCAGGATAAATTTTACTTCTCAAGGCTTTTCAAAAAAAACTACGGCATATCGCCGATGAAATACCGCAAAGAGCATCTGCTTGAACTGTAAAAGCGGGGAATAACAAAAATGTATATAACATATTGTCAATTAAAATATTAAGGCTTGAAAAAGTTATTTTGTCCATATTTTTATTAAATTATGCATGGTATATTGGTGGATTTTTGAGTATAATAATGTCAGTAATTTTTGATACAAGAGTTTTCAATCATTATACTGACAGGAATATTAAAATGATGAACAGATTTTTTGACCGGAAAAGTTTTACTTTGATCGAATTGTTGAAAAAACGCTCGCAGCCTTGCTGCAATCGTTTTTCCGGCAATGAAGTTCCTCTTTACCAACACCCTGCCCATGGGCAGGGTAAAGCAGTATGCTTTACCCTCATTGAACTCCTCGTTGTTATAGCCATTATTGCCATATTGGCAGCCATGCTGCTGCCCGCGCTTTCTTCGGCCCGCAGCAGTGCCGTGGCAAGCACATGTCTCAACAATCTGAAAAGCTGGCACACCATGTATCAGCTTTATTGCGATGACAATAATAATTATGCGCCATACGCTCATACCAGCAAAGTGCCGTCGGGCGTTCCCCAGCATGTCAATAACTATGTCTGGACAAGTATATTGCCCAAAACCTACTATCAATCCATTGGCACCATGACCAACAGCAGCAGTCTGGAGTGTCCGAACTACCGCAGCGGTGCCGGCGGCACCAGCCGGGTCAACAACGGATACAGTGCCCATCTTATATTGTTTTCCAAGGTACAGTCAGCGGTTTGTTTCCCGAGTAAAAATCCGATATTGATCGAAACCTATCAGAAGACCTGTTACGATAACGAAGTAGCCACCTCCAAAAGCAAGAAAAATATCTACCCCAACCATGCCCGCGAGTTCGGTGCTGGCGAGGGGCAGCACATGGTATTTTCTCACAACGACCGCAACCATCAGGTCTATGTGGATGGCCATGCCGAAGGCCGCACTTATCAGGAAGTCCCCAACGATCAATCCCGCTGCTGCTTCTTTTATTACCTTGACCGCGATTATTGATAAAATATAGTATACGAAGGGATTTGATTTTATGAAAAATTTACTTGTTGCGGCAATGCTTTTTGCCTTTGCTGTATTCCCCGCGGCGGCAGATAACAAACTGCAAGTGCTGGAAATCAAGGCTCCCAAAGAGGTTGCCCCCGGGCAGCAGGTTGCCGCTCACATTACTTTGAAGGTTTTGGAGTTTGAAAACAAGGCCCATCTGCGTCCCGGCGGTTATTACAACTTTGCCAAAAGCAAAAACAACGGCAACATACCCCGCACCCGGACGACCCCGTGGCGGCTGAAAGATTTTAAGGTCGGCGATATACTTAAATACACTGTCAGGATCACGGTGCCTGAAAATGTGATCGCCGGCGAGAAGGGGGTCATAGCTTTCCGGCTTTCCACGCCGGGGATAAAAAAATATGTCAAGCTCGTTGGCTCCAACAAAGCCAATTTTACGGTCAAAGCTCCCGAAAAAGTGGATCTGTCCAGCCCGGCGGCACTCGAAAATATTCCGGTGGCGTGCGTACCTTTTACCAATGAAGTTATTGTCATTGACGGCAAATGCAATGATTCTGCGTGGAAAAAAGCCGCCAGCTTGCCCATAGATCTCAACAGTGCCAACGGCAAAAAAGCTGACCATAAAGCTGAAGTCAAACTTATTACCGATGGCAAATATATCTATACGGCAATGATCGCCGAAGCCCCCGGAGCCAAAAAACTTGAAGTGCGCAAATTCCCCATGCACGACAGTAAAGTCTGGAACAATGACGCCATGGAGTGCTTTTTTGTGCCGGATGTTTATCTGAATGAATACAAACACTTTATTACCGATATGGCAAATCAGCATTTTGACAGCGACAACGGCGATTCCCACGGCTTCAACCCGGTGTGGAAAAGTGCCGCCAGCTGTGGCGAAAACAACTGGGTGATCGAAGCGGCGATTCCGGTGGATGCCATTACGCCCCGTAAGCTCACCGCCGGGACTCTCTGGCGGGGCGGATTTTTCCGTTATGGCGAGCTGGCACGCAACAACAGCGGCTGGACCGCCACCATGGGCAGTCACAACAGCGTATCCCGCCACGGGTATATTTTCTTCGGCACGCTGGGCGATGTGCTGGATAAACAGAGCGATTTTATCAAAAGTGTAAATGAAAAATCTTCTCCGGAACTTATTAAACTTGCTAAAGAAGTAAAGGCTCTCTGCAACGGTTCCGCCCGGAAGAATATCCAAGAGCTGCCGGACGTGCTGACCAAACTTACCGGGATGCGGAATAGTTATGAAAAACTGGCTTTTGCGGAAAGTTTTGCCAAATCCAAACTGCCGCTGATAATCCAGAATGTTTCTCCTTACAGCAGCAATGTTGCACCCGACAGCAAAAACACTATTTCTGCTGTGCAGCAGAGCTTTTTCCCCGGCGAAGTGCAGGATTTTGCGTGGAACCTCACAAATGTAAGCAATAAAACCATCACCATCCACGCCGGTTTGTTTGGCGTGGAAGCTGATAAATTTGCTCACAACCGCAAATCACGGGATTTTCTGCTGCAAGGCATCCCCGGATTTCCGGCAAAGATGTTTGCCCCGGCTCCGGCAGCGGCGTTTGACGGCAGATGCGTCTATGATGTGCTTGCGCCTAATCCCGCCGGAGTGTGGCGGATCGCCCCGCAGGAAACGGTGCAGATATATGTGCGTGTCCGTGCCGACGGCAGCCGCAAAAAAGGCGTGGGATCGCTGGTTATAGAAGGTATCGACAATGGAGCTATGACCGTAACCGCTCTGCCGGTAACATTTGAGCTTTCAGGCAATAAAAAATTAAGCCAGGCCGCCAAACCCTTTGTCTTCGGCTGGGATTATATACCCGAAAAGTTCGCTTCCCAGCGGCCGGAACTGGTGCATAATCAATATAAAATGCTGCGGGAATACGGCTTTAATACGATCATGCTGACCGGTCTGCGCCACTTCCCCCGCCCCAAAGCCGACAAAGCGGGCAATTTGCTTGACAAGTTGGATTTTACCTTGCTGAATAATCATTTGGATCGTATCGGCAAAGAGTTTGAGTACATCTACTGGGATCTGGCGATCTGGGAAAAGAAGGTGCTGCGCAAAGACCTTTTCGGGTTGGATTTTTATTCGGAGGCTTACGAAAAAGCCTTCAAGAGCTGGTTCAAGGCTTGTGCCGACGCTTTGCAAGCTGCCGGTGTACCCAACGAAAAAGTGCTGATTTGCCCCATTGATGAGTGCAGCGACAAACGGGCCGAACGCATTGCCCGCTGGATCAAGGAGTGCCGTCCGGAAAGCCGGGTGATCCTGGATTCTTCCCGCAGCGATATGGAGCAAGTCAAAAGCATCGACCGTTATGTGGATGTATGGATGCCCCATATCCGCACGCTGCATCAGGATGCGCTGCAGGAGTTTCACGAATTTCTCAATAAAAAAGGCGCTATGAAACTGCTCTATTATTACAGCGCTGGCGGCAACGAAAAGCTCAAAAATCCTTATGCTGATTACATGCTTAAATTCCATGCAGCCTTTGCCCGGGATTTCAGCGGAGTGGGCTTCTGGGCCGCCGGGCAGTATTACGGTTCGCCCTGGTACCGCCGGGGGTATGCCCGGATGGGTGATACGGCGTTGGTCTATCCGGTGGAAAACGGTACCATACCGTCCCGGCGGCTGGCGGCATGGCACCGGGGCGTGCAGGATCTGTGGCTGCTGCGGGAAACGGCTCTGCGTTACAAAGATGATCCCCAGATCCTGACCAAATTGCGTAAAGGTGCCCAAAGTGCAGTCGATTACCCCAACGATCATCAGCGCGCTGAAGCATTGCGCAAGTATTGCCGGGAGCTTTTGCAAGCTGCCGAATGATCGTCGGTCAAGACCATAGAAGGGTGTTTTATAATGAAAAAACTGATTTTGCTGGCGGGGCAGTCCAACATGTCCGGCCGAGGATATCTGACTGAAAATGATGTAACTGAACTGCCGGGGATCACCGCTTTGCGGTGGGACAAAGTGTGGATACCCGCTGTCGACCCCTTCAACTACGACCGGCTCAATCAGTTGGGGCTGAATGAGTCCCAAGACCCCTTTGAAGAAAGAGCTCTGGAAATAAACAATCAACGCCGCTGCGGGGTTGGCCCGGGACGGACTTTTGCCCGACTTTTACAGGAAAAATTTCCCGGCAGCAAAATCGGCTTGATCCCTGTTTCTGTCGGCGGCACAGCCATAGAAGCCTGGATGCCCGGCGGCAAAGATAAATACAGCGACCGCCACCCTTACGATGACGCTTTAGCTATGGCTCGTTATGCCATGCAGTCTGGAGAAATCGAAGTCATATTGTGGCATCAGGGCGAAAGCGATGCCAAATTCAAAACTCCGGATTACAAGGAAAAACTCATCACCGTAATCAACAACTTCCGGCGGGATCTGGCATTGACGCATGTGCCGGTGATTTTGGGCGAGATCGGGTATTTTCTGGATCAGGAACGCTTTGCCGCAGAGGAATATAACGAATATATCCGTCAGGCGGCAGCCGAACTCCCCAACGCCGGAGCCGTTTCCGCCGAAGGTCTGACCGACCGGGGCGACAGACTGCACTTTGATACACCCAGCCAATACGAGTTGGCAAAACGCTATTTTAAGGTGTATTGCCGCCTGACTGCCCGCTGAAACATTCCAGCAGATCAAATCGATGTGCGCGTCGGTCCCCGGGCGGGAACGCTTTTCCCGGAAGAT
This sequence comes from Lentisphaeria bacterium, assembly GCA_017504585.1. Taxonomy (GTDB): domain Bacteria; phylum Verrucomicrobiota; class Lentisphaeria; order Victivallales; family Victivallaceae; genus SIG78. The sequence goes on along the minus strand of JAFVQX010000146.1, from coordinate 2,652 downwards.
CGCTGCAAAGTCAGAATGTGATCGTTTCGTACCCGAGGTAGCTGTAAAACGCTTCTTCCAATGCAGTAAAACTGTCGCCGTAGCTCAAACTCATGTGGTGTGGGAAGCCATGCCGCAGCATAGTGCGTAATTTCTTCTGGAAGTTTTCAAATTCAGCCACCCCGCCGCAGCCGAAAAATTCAGACGGCAGTTCATCTTCGGTAAATTTGCCCTTATCCAAAGCAAAGATAAGTTTGCCCTCTCTGGTCATGCCCGATAACCAGGTGAAATCTCCCGGTTTCATTCTGCCTTCGTTACAGCCCAGACCGTTGCCGCAGCCCAGCACCCGGGCAAACATGGGGTGGTCTACGATCTTTGCCGAGGGTTTCATTAAAGATGCGGCGGTAGGCCCGCAATGGAAAAGCACACATTTATTGAGTTCATTGCCATAATTGTTGTTCCAATCCAGACATGCTGCCGGGGCATCTGCCGCCAGCGCCAGAGCATGCATACCGATAGCATTGACCGTATCGACTTCGCAGTTGGCGGTGATCCGGCGGTCGTTGAGCATAGACAACACCATGCAGGGCGAAAGTTTCAGCTCTTCTTCCAGCTCTGTCCAGCAGCGCAATGTTACCAGATCCAGCCGGTATTTTTCGATCATCGTTTCAACTGCCACCGCCAATTTTGCCATTCGCAGCTGCACGGGAGCAGTATTGACCGGCCACCGGCTGTAATTTTTGATAAATTCTGCTTTAGCCAGTACCCGCTCGTTGTTGTCTGCAAGAGTTTTGATCAAAGCAAAAAGTTCGGAAAGATCGAATGCCTCATTGGTAATATGATATTTTTCCAGCGCAGTTTCGTCAAAACGCACAGTTTTGAATGGTGTGCATCTTGCCCCGATCGAACCGGTGCGCAGATTTTTCATGCCGTTCACCACCCGGCAGACCGCTGCAAAAGTTTTGAGATTATCCTGAAAATCCGCTCCGGATGGCTCAATGGTATGGGGTTCCAGAACAGTACAGGGTATGCGGCACTGGCGGAAGAGATTTACCGCACTGATCTTGCCGCAAAAGGCATCACGCCGCCTTGCCGCATCCATGGCATCGAGGCGGTCGCTGCAAGCCGTAAAGAGTATGGGTTTGCCGAAATCACGCAGTGCCGTCAAACAGGATGATTCATCGCCGAAATTGGGAAAAACCGCTATTACCCCATCGCAGTCTTGAGTTTTAAGAAATTCTGCATAACGCAACGCTCCGGCATCATCTGCCACCCCCTCCGGGGGAATGAGCGGAGTGTGACCGGATTTTTTTACGGCGTCGGCAATTTCGTTGATCGCTTCGGCAACCAGCTGCTGGGGGAAAGTTGTACGGTTGGAAATAAAAAGAGCAAATTTCATATTCAGGTCCCAGGTTGAAAAATCTGTTGTGTTGGTAATGTATCAATCAGTTTTTATCTGCCGCTTGGGCTCGCAATGCTACTGCGTGGTTGCAAGTGAGGGCATCGACTCCGGCTGCCGCCATAGCCAAGCCTTTTTCGTCGGTATCTACGCCCCATGCCACCACCCGCAGCCCCTTGGCGCGCAAAGCATCGGCAAAAGATTTGTCCGCCCGGAGATCGGCTTTGAAACTTACTCCGCTGAAATTATGTTCACGACAGAAGTTGGCGACTTTTTCAGCCGTTGGAAATTCTCCGAAATGCTTTTCAAGATCGATCAGCAGTACCCGTGAAAGATCCGGAAACAGCTCATTGGCAAGCTCCAGCGTTTCGATTTCAAAGGAACTCAAGCCGATAAGTTTGCCCAGTGCAAGGTGTTTATCGATCAACTGCCGCAGTTCGGTAAGATCAAAAGGTTTGCCTTTGAGTTCTATCTGGATGAATTTGCCGGGCAGAAGCACTTCAAGAGCTTCGGAGATAAGCGGTACCGGGTGAACCTCGCACAGTTCTTTAAAGGTGTGACCGGCTACTTCGATATCCACCCCGGCTACTCTCTGCAGCGAGGAATCGTGGACGCAGACGATCTTTTTATCCGAAGTCATGCGTATATCAAGTTCGATACCGTCGGAGTCGCGCTCCATGGCAAGTGCAAAAGCCGCGAGGGTATTTTCCGGAGCGTCATCGGATTCTCCGCGATGTGATAAAAAAAGAGTTTTGTTCATGTTTTCTCCCGGACAAACAGTTTTTATATGGTACGCCGTGTATAAAATTACTGTCAGAAATAAGATTTGTCAAATGCCAAAAGAGTCGTTGGGGGCATTTTAGCCGAAAAAGTATGTTTTTTACTCCGCAACTCTCTTGGCAGCAGCGTTGTTGTTTTGTTTTTTGCCCGGAAAGGTAAAATCGATCAAACTGCCGCAGTGATATGAACAAATTCAAACAATGGAGCCGCACTGAAATCAAGAAAAAGCAGTGACCCCGGCAGATAAAATACAAGTGCTGCTGCAAAACCTCATAAAAGGTTGCAAATCCCCTGTTTTTTGTATAAATTTTTATTTGCTGTCGAAAAAATCAGCAATCTTGGTTTTATACAACAACAATAAATAAATTGGAATTACTTTTATTACTTGTAATAAAAGTAATTCCGGTGAAAGTTTTTGGAAAATGGGGCGTGGGGAAGAGAACCTTTTTTCAAAAAGGTTTCTTCCCCACAAAACAGTTTTGCAACACCCCCAC
>JAFVQX010000145.1 GCA_017504585.1 Lentisphaeria bacterium | reverse complement strand
GAGCCCGTGGCTGGCTTTGACAGACCGGGCAACCATTTTAAAAATCACGCCACCATGGAACATGGGGGCAGACAGGAGCAATAAAAAAGAGCGATAGGCAAATTTATTTGCTATATCGCTCTTGTTTTTGCTCTGTGATTTTTTATAATGGTCGAACGTGGCGGGAGTCGACGCCCAAGGCGAGCCCGTGGCTGGCTTTGACAGACCGGGCAACCATTTTAAAAATCACGCCACCATGGAACATGGGGGCAGACAGGAGCAAAAAAAACAAGCGGGATGCAAACTTGTTTGCTATACCGCTTGGTTGGTTGCTCTGTGATTTTTTATAATGGTCGGGGTGGCGGGAGTCGAACCCGCGACATCTTGCTCCCAAAGCAAGCGCGCTAGCCACTGCGCTACACCCCGGCAGATGCTGTTACCACTTAATAAGGATCGCGCCCCAGGTCAAGCCGCCGCCAAACGCGGTCAGCAGTACATAGTCACCTTTTTGCACCTGACCGGAACGAACCATTTCGTCGATGCAAATACCGATACTGGCAGCAGATGTGTTGCCGTATTTGCCGATATTTATGAACACGCGTTCTTCTTCCAGCGGCAGCCGCTGGGCAACTGCACTCATAATGCGGGCATTGGCCTGATGCGGCACCAGCCAGCGCACCTGATCGATGGAAACATTGGCTTCTTCCAACACCTTTTTGCAGCTGCTGACCATGGCATTTACCGCCAGTTTGAATACATCGCGGCCAGCCATGTGGATATAGTGCATTTTATCGGTAACGGTCTGCACCGAAGCCGGATTGCGGCTGCCGCCGGCAGGCAGACTCAAGATATCCAGACTGTTGCCATCCACCCCCAGATCGGAAGCCAGGAAGCAATCTTCTTCGTCCGGGCAATTTTCCAGCAGCAATGCCGATGCGCCGTCACCAAACAGCACGCAGGTATTGCGGTCTTCCCAGTTGACCAGCGCCGAAAGTTTTTCCGAACCGATCACCAGCACATAGCGGTATTTGCGGTTCACACTCATCAGACCGCGGGCGGTTTCCAGCGAAAACAGCAGCCCCGAACAGGCGGCTTCCAAGTCAAAGCCGAATGCTTTGGTCGCTCCCAACCGGTGTTGCAGCAAACAGGCGGTGCTGGGGAAAATATGGTCAGGCGAAATCGTTGCCACGATTATGGCATTGAGTTCTTCCGGAGCAACGCCAGCCATTTCCAACGCTGCCCGCGCCGCTTTTTCTGCCAAATCCGAGCATGCCTGTTCCGGAGCAGCGATATGACGCTGACAAATACCGGTACGGGTGCGGATCCATTCATCGTTGGTTTCAACCATCTTTTCCAGATCTTCGTTGGTCAAAACCTTATCCGGAGTATAGGAGCCGGTTCCTCTGATCTTAATACCCATTTTTCCGTATAACCTTAATATTTAATAATATTGCAGACCTCTGCCCCCGGCAGCAAATCTGCGTTTTCTTGCACTCTATTGTTAAAACAAATCTTCCAACTCTTCAGTCGTAGCATGACACTCGATCAATCGCTGACAGATCCGTTCATTCATCCGGAAACGGATCGCATCCCGGGCGGTACGGATGGCGTTACGCACGGCTTTGGGACTGGACGACCCATGTCCGATGATACACACACCATTGATCCCCAGCAGCGGCGCCCCGCCGATCTCATCGGCATCGCCCATGGCTTTAAGCTCGACAAAAGCATTTTTTGCCAGCAAAGCTCCGGTCAGACGCAAAGCGTTTTTCTTGATGGCATTTTTCAGCCAGTTCACCGACAGCCGCGCCAGACCTTCGCTGGTCTTGAGCATTACGTTGCCGCTGAACCCATCGGCGATCATCACATCACAAGTGCCTTCAAACGCGCTGTTGCCTTCCACATTGCCAACAAAGTTTATGGGCATGTTGGAAAGCGCCTTGAAAACACTCTTGGTCAAGCTGTTGCCCTTGCCGTCTTCGCCGCCGACGCTCAAAAGTCCGATGCTCGGACGTTCTTTTTTCAGATAAAAACTTGCGTAAATTTCGCCCATCAGCGCAAACTGCACCAGATTGCCCGGCTTGCAGTCAGTATTCGCTCCGGCATCCACCAGAATAAACCGCCCGTAACGATGCGGCAAGCTTGCCCCCAATGCCGGACGGTCCACCCCCGGCAGCGCCCGGTTCAAAACCTTGGTCGCCGCCACCAGCGCCCCGGTGTGCCCCGGCGATACCAGACCTTCCACCAGACCGGCTTTCATGATCCGGGCGCCCTCGGTAATGGATGAGTTCTTTTTGCCACGCAAAGAGATCGCCGAAGGATCGGACATTTCCACCGCGGTTTCGGCATGATGCAGTTTCAGGCGCGGGTGGTCGGCTATACCGTATTTCTGCAAATAAAAACCGATCTTGCCGGTATGGCCAACCAGAGTAAACTCGCAATCAGGATAATCGTAAAGCGCTTGTGCAACACCTTCTACCACAATGCCCGGGGCGTAATCCCCCCCCATGGCATCAACAGCAATACGCATCAATTCTTTGCCCGGTTCCATAACGCTTCAATTCTTCCTGTTTTCGGTTGCTTGGGTCTTTTTACGCAAATCGCCTGAATCTTCCGCCGCCGGGAAGTAACTCCCTATGGAAAATTCAGGCGATTCCGGTCAGTTTTAAGCTCGAAAATCGCTTATTCGGCGGCTTCTACCACGCTCTGACCTTTGTAAGTGCCGCACTTAAGGCAGGCACGGTGCGGGGTTACCGCAGCGCCGCAGTTCTGGCAAAAAGTCGCCTGAACGCCTTCGTAACGGTTAGCGGCCTTGCGGCTGCGGATCTTCATCTTGGAAGTTTTTCTCTTCGGAACTGCCATTTTCTCATCTCCTTATTGTCTGTTTCAACTGCAATGAACAGACATATTTCAAATTAAATTTTATAAAAGTCCAATTCAAGAGAATATAATATAACCCGTTTTTTGCAAAATTCAAATATTTAAGCGCACAACGCCTGATTTTTTTGTCTTATTCCGGCAGCAGCCGTGCAGCTGCGGGGGGGCAGCATTGTCAACAGCAAAGCCCACCGGCTCCATATAATTCTACCGCCTGTAAAATTATTCCTGGGGCATGGCCTTCGGGTCGATCTCCCGGAATCGCCAGGAAAACGGCACCACCCGCTCTATGGTCAGCGGAGCGCTGATCTTGCCGAAAGACTCAATGGCGTAAACGCTTATTTTATGCAGTTCGCCCGGTGCAAGCATATCTGCCGGGAGCTTGAAAAACATGCGCTTTGCCTGATTGCTTTTCAGCCGGTAAAAGTCTGATACATAATCAACGCTTTTTACAGTCTGATACACCCCATTGGCATCTTTTCGGGCAGCTTCTATGCGGTAATACTGCACCAGATCGTCGTGTTCTGCAGCATCAAAAACCGCGTAAACAAAGCCGTAATCGTAACGCAAAACCAATGAACTGCCGGCAGGAAAAACCGGTGCGGAGCGTTTTACAGCGCGTTTCTCCGGAGAGTATTCGGGATCACCGGGATCATACGGCAAAGCAAAGCTCCACACCTTATCGGGCTTGATCTCGCAGAAATCTTCTACATTATAGCGGTGGATTTCCACATGATCGGCAAAAACTTCCATATAAAGCGCCTGCACAACTTCCCGGGCAAACGGGACTATGCCGTTGCATACATTGAACAAATTCTCGCTGATGCACCCGTAACTTAAAGTCGAGGTGGTTATTGCGGTAAATCCACCCTGCCAGATACAGCGTTCATCTTCCAGCGGATAATGGGTGTGGCCGGAGAGCGAAATGACCTGCGGATATTTGCTGAAAAGCTCCCGCAAGGCTTCTTTGCCCGCGTCGTTCCAACTGCCGGATACTGTGTCCTGCGGCGGAAAGTGCGATACCACAAAAATCGGCTTGCCGGAGTCCCGTTCCGCCGCGGCTTTCAGCTCCAGAGCCAGTGCGTCGATGAGTTCGGGGGTGTAATTGCAGTTGATATTTTCCGTAACAGTTATAAAGTCATAACCTTTTACGACTGTGCGGCAGGGATTGTCTGGCGGAAGTTCCATTTTTTCGCAAAAACGCTTAAAGAGCGCTTCCCGGGAGATACTCTTATCTGCCGGCCAGAGGTCGTGATTGCCGGCGCAAGCTATCTGCACGGGTTCCTGCCCGGGGAAATACTCACGGCACAACTCTTTGTAAAGGGTGAACGCCCCGGGGAAATCCCCCAGATCGGCAAGATCACCGGGCATGATCATCACTTCGGGCTGCCGGGGGGCTAAAAGCTTGAGCGCTTTTATAAGATTGCTCATACCCCAATCCGCCCGGACATCATAGCACTGACTGTCGCTGACGATGCCGATTTTAATAAGCGGCTTGCTGTCTGAAAATTTTTTCATACTCTTTAGACTATCCATAAAAAATTCTTTTCTAAATCGCTGTATCAAGAGGTGATTTCAAAAATCATTCAAAACAAAGGCAAAGAGCAAAACCATAGCCCTGGATAAGGTAGTTTGAGGTGGCTGCCTGACTTGTCCACCATAGCTTTATGCGACGGTGGAAAGGCAACCGCCGAAAACACTCCTTGTGCTGGGCGAAGGTTGTGCCTTTGACGACTTTTGAGGAGTTTTGAAACTACCTCAAGAGGTGATTTCAAAAGTCATTCAAAACAAAGGCAAAGAGCAAAACCACAGCACAGGATAAGGTAGTTTGAGGTGGCTACCTGGAAGGTAACCGCCGAAAACGCTCCTTGTTCTGTGCGAAGGTTG
>JAFVQX010000144.1 GCA_017504585.1 Lentisphaeria bacterium | reverse complement strand
TGGAAAAAAATAAAATCAGGAACTGAGGAAAAATTAAGAACTGCCTTGGATTTGGAAAAAATAGAAAATTTTAATTTGTCAGACTTTTTCGGACAAATATTCAAAAAGCACCCATGGAACGAAATTGAGGAGTATTTAACACTTGGTACGCCATCTAAAACCCCATCATTGTCAGAGATTTCAACGACATGGCCCACTCCTTGGTTGTTTTTTCGCATGATACTTATAACAGTTGTCGCTGTATTATTTTTATATTGGAAAGGTGATTTTCTGGGTTGGCATAATATTTTTATGCCCTTGCTGGTTTTTGGCGTTATTGGAATCCCTTGGGCAACTTTAATTTTCTTTTGGGAATTGAACATTCCTAAAAATATATCAATATTGCTGCTTATAAAAATTATGTTAATAAGTGGGTTCTTATCTTTAGGTATAACATTTATGATGCATTCTCTATTTGGGGTTGACACTTCATGGTCTGCTATTTGGGCAGGACCTATTGAAGAATCTGCCAAAGCTCTTACGATGTTGTTTTTCTTAAGAAATAAAAGATACAATTATAAACTAAATGGATTATTGATCGGAGCGGCTGTAGGAACAGGTTTTGCCTTTATTGAAACTGGCGGTTATACTATGATGGCAGGAGAAGAAGCAGCTGATGCAACTATGATACTGCGCGCATTGCTTTCGCCATTTTGCCATATTCCATGGTCGGCAATTGTTGGGGCCGCTTTGTGGCGGTCAATGCAAAATAAAACATGGGATTTTGAAAATTTATTAAATCGTAAATTTCTTCCTCTGTTCTTGTGCTCTGTTGGCTTGCATATGTTTTGGAACAGCCCGCTGTTGGGTAATGAACTGATACTGAAAACAGCCATTGTCGGCGTGTTTGAATATCTGATCATAATATATCTTCTTCAAGAAGGGATCAACGAAATCCGGCAATTAAAAAACACCACAAAAGCAATCTGACTGCCTTATGAAATAAGAGTGTTGGACTGAAATTTTTAGCATATAATAATTATATCTTGAATATAACATGGATTTTATAAAAATGTTAATAATACAGATAACAGAATATAATTTAGAGTGGATAAAATACATATTTATTGGATTATTATTTATTAATATAATTGGCTTAATAATACCGTTCAGAAACGAATAAAGTCGGTAATATGTGGCAATAAAAAGAATGTAGAGGAGTTGTTTATGGTAGAAAAATGTACAAATTGTCATTCAGAATTTGAACTCAATAAAAATGCAAACTTCTGTCCAATTTGTGGGTGTATGGTTGAAAATAAAGTTGTATTGACAACAAAAAATAATTGTCCTGAATGCAAAAAAGAAATCATGGCAACTGATAAATTTTGTTCATTCTGTGGAGCAAAAATAGAGTATATTGACTGCTGCAATATAAATAACACTGAAAATTGTTCACACCATCCTCCAATCCAATCATCTGATTATAGTCAAAACTATATCCATTCCCTTAAAATGAGCAGTACATGGCTATATGGGATTATTGCTTTTATTTTAGCTGCAGTTGGATATATTACAGAGTATATTTCAGATAAAGAGGAGTTTACTTTGATAATACTGTCTGTCAGCATAGTTTTTATTGTGCTGATGTTTATTTGTGTTTACCAATGGTGCAGAAATATAAATAATATTGCAGGGCATAAAATTATAAATCCGTACATCACAATCGGGATAGTAATAGGATCTGCAGTAATTGTAGAATGTTTAGGTTTCAAGGCCGATTGTTCTTCTGTTATAGGTTTGGGGGTAATATTATGGAAGCTTGATAAAGCGTATAACATCCGTAAAAATAATGTACCAGACTGCTGGAATAAGACAAAAAAATATATCTATGGCATGTTGTTTATATTTTTCTTGTGCGATGTAGCAACAATTCCGATTGCACAGCTGAAATTCATTCCGTGTTTTATTTTTTCGATTTTGATATATTTTGTGCAGATTATGTTCAATTTTGCAATTTGCAGTTCAGAATATAAAAACGAACATTTTATAACATTTTGGAAGCGTGATAATTCAATATCCAAAATATTGGGAAGAGTTTTAGTTGCTCTTCCTATTGTATTTTTAATATTGGGTTTAATAATGATTGTTATTCCTCAAAAAAATGAGGATTTTACTATTCGTCACCTTGTGATGTTAATTATTCCTGCAGTTATTGCAATTTTCTTTAATTGGTGGGTATTGAAACTTGGTAAAAAATATATTATATCAACATGGATAAGTAAACTGGACTCTGAAATACAAGATACTTTCATAAAATAGCTTAATACTTTGATATTTGGAAGGAAGGTAAAAAAATGGCAGATGATATTCTTAAGTACATGGGAAAGTTATTTGTTAGTATAATCAGGGGGATTCGTGATGGAAAAGTAGATGGAGTAGATTGCTTTTTTATTCTTGTCTTTATTATTGGCATAATTATAGCATTTGTAAAATGGTTGAACAATAAAAGAATATAAAAAAGTAATTTATTGAACAAAAATAAACTACTGGTAAAGACGAAAGATCTTGTCGTTAAAATAAATTGGAATTGCTTTTATTACCTGTAATAAAAGCAATTCCGGCAAAAAGGTTTGGGAAAAAGGGGTGGAGTTTGAGGAGGGGAAAAAGGACCTTTCCTCAAAAGGTCTTTTTCCCCTCCTCAAGTCCTCAACCCATTTTATTCACACTTACTTTACTCGCCGCAGGCGGTGTTTACGGTAAAGGAGCGTACTGCCAGTTTTTCGTCTACTTGGAAGCGTAATCTGTATAGAAGTTTTTCGGCTTCGGTCATTGCCCGTTTGGCGGTTATGGGGTCGGGTGTTTCCGGCAGAGCGGTATTTTTGAAAAGTTCCGGATTGCTTATGGAAGATTTGTCGCCGGTTTCGCTCCAGAGCCACACTTGGGCGCAGTAGGTGTGGATCAAACTCAAAAACTGTTTCCGCAGCATCAGGTAATAACTGGCGGCGGCGTTGTCCCGCTGTTCGGTAATGCGTTTGAGCAAACTTTTATCTTCCACATTGGCGGCTTGTTCCAGGCGTTTTTCCCAGCTGGCATCGGCTTTTCTGCCGCTTTCTTCGGATAATTTTTCGGTCAGCTCCAGCATTTCGTCAGCCAGATTTGAGGCTTTGACAATGTTCCCCGTGGAATTGAAAATAAGTTCGCCCAGCAATGTGCAAAGTTCTTCGGCACCTGAAAAATCGTACTGCATACTGTTGGTCAAAAGCGGCAGGAGCTGACACCGCGACCGGGTGGTGGCAAGCAAAGCCGATGGGTTGCCGGTCAGCAGAATGAAAATAACTCCGGGATCGGGTTCTTCCAGCGTTTTCAAGAAAGCGTTTTGAGCTTCGCTGTTCATGGCATCGCAATTATGGATCACGCCGATTTTTCTGCCGTCGGCATTACTGCTGGCAAGCTCGAATTGCTGAACAAACCACCTTAAAGTGTTGGGTTCGGGGGCATTTTCTTCGCCGATGCGGATGTATCCGGCTTTGCCCGAGGGCGAAAGCTCAAACATTTCCGGATAAGTGTGTTCGGCGATCTGGCGGCAGTTGCGGCACTCGCCGCAGGGTTCGCCGTCAAACATGGGACTTTGGCAGACGGTCATTGCCGCAAGGTACATGGCTCCGGCTTCCCGCCACGCCGGATCGTCGCCGTACAGAAGATAAGCTCCGCCCAGTTTTTTGTTTTTGGCGGCGTTCAAAAGTCCGGCAGTCAAATTGGGAAATTTGGTTTCAAAATCACGATAAAGCATTGTCCACCAACACCTTTACTGCGGCAAAAAGTTCTTCGATACTCATCGTGGCATCCAACACCTTGACCCGCTGGGGCTCCCGCCTGGCGATCGCCAGAAAGGAGTCCCGCACCCGGTAGTGGAATTCGATTTTTTCTGCTTCCAGCCGGTCGTTGTGGTCTACGATATGTGCCGCTCTCGCCCGGGCACGCTCCATACCAACTTCCACAGGCAAATCAAACAGCAATGTCAAATCGGGTTTGCACTCCGCCATGGCAAAGTTGTTAAGCTGCTGCAAAAAATCCATATCCAGCGATCTGCCCGCCCCTTGATACGCCTCGGTGGAATCGGCAAAGCGGTCGCACAAAACAATAGTTCCGGCAGCCAGTGCCGGGGCTATCACATAGCGGGTGTGCTGGGCACGGGCGGCTTCAAACAGCAGAAGCTCGGTTGCCGGATAGAGCGGCTCTTCGCCCTGATAATGTTTGACGATGTTGCGGAAATCTTCCGCCAGCGGGGTGCCGCCGGGTTCCCGGGTGATCAAAACAGTTTTGCCCAAACTTTCCAGATACTCCTTTAAGAGTTTGATCTGGGTACTTTTGCCCGCACCTTCCGGCCCCTCAAAGGTTATAAAAAGCGACCTACGCTCCATTTTTTGCTCCAATGATAAATTAAATAAAAATTTGCATGAATAGACTATACATTCATTTGCCAAAATGTGCAAACTCCTGTATATTATTTAACAAACTTTATCTTGAATTTTTATTTATCCAAAGGAGAAAATCATGGCAGAAGTCAAAAAAGAGCTGGGTCGTTCCAGCTACCTCTCGCAAAATCTCGGCAACTTTGCTGAAGGTATCATCATCAACGGCCGCAATTACGAAAAAGTTACCGACTTGCGTTACGGCACCAACCCCCACCAGACCGCTGCATACTATCGCCCGGTGGATGCTGCCGGGGTCATCGGCGGCATGGAAATACTCAAAAACGGCAAAAGCGGTCTTTCCCAGACCAACTTGGAAGATATTTCTTACGCTCTTAATATCGTAAAATTCTTTGACCGCCCCGCCTGTGCGGTCATGAAGCATGTGAACCCCTCCGGTGCCGCCGTGGCAGTTGCCGGTGATACTTTGAAAGATGTCTACCTCAAGGGTCGGGATGCCGATGCCCGTGCCGCTTTCGGCAGCGTGATCGCTTTCAATACCGAAGTGGATTGCGAAACTGCTAAAGAGATCATGAGCAGCTTTGTGGAATGTGTGGTCGCCCCCGCTTTTGCCGACGGCGTGCTGGATATTTTCAACGATGGCGAAACCTACAAGCTCAACAAGCATGTGCGGATCATCAAATGCGGCAACCCCGCTGATCTGCCCCGCTATGTGGGCGATGAGCGTGCCGCCCAGACCATCAAAGTCCTTGCCGACGGCTCGCTGGTGATCGCCGATCCCCTGCTGACCGCCCTTAAGAGCGTGGACGATATGAAGGTTGCCGAAGCCGAAAACAAGGCTTGCGGCCACCAGAAATCCACCTGTGCAGCCACTGCCCAGCAGCTGGATGACTTGCTCTTTGCCTGGTATGTGAACTTGAATGTCCGTTCCAACGGCGTGGTCATTGCCCAGAATGGTCAGACCCTCTCCGTGGGTACCGGCGAACAGGATCGGGTGGGAGCCATCGAACAGGCTGTTGCCAAGTTCAGCCAGAAGTACAGCGGCACCGGCACTTTGAAAGGTGCAGTTATGGCAAGTGACGGATTTTTCCCCTTCGCTGACGGCGTGGAAGTGGCCGCCGCCGCCGGTATCACCGCCATCATCGCTCCGGCAGGGAGTTTGAAAGATGCGGATGTGATCAAGCGTGCCAACGAGTTGGGTGTAGCACTTTACCACGCCCCGGAACGCATCTTCTCTCATCATTGATTTTTAATGGTTGCGTATGGTAAAAATCCAGACGCAGCTTGTGGCGGCTTGCCAAAGTGCAATGCCAGTAAAGTTCAGGCGGTTACCTTACAGGTAGCCGCCTGAAGCTTTCCAAACCTTGCCTTTTTGACAATCCATCCACAATCTTGCGGCATGTTTTTACCATACACAACCCAATGGGATGTTGTCTGGCAGAATATATTATTTTTTCTGGCTTGTCAAAGTGCAATGCCAGTAAAGTTCAGGCAATTACCTTACAGGCAGCCGCCTGAAGCTTTCCAAACCTTGCCTTTTTGACAATCCATCCACAATCTTGCGGAATGTTTTTACCATACATAACCAGAAGGGCTGTTGTCTGGAAGAATATATTATTTTTTCAGGCTTGTCAAAGTGCATTGCCAGTAAAATTCAGGCAATTACCTTACAGGTAGCCGCCTGAAGCTTTCCAAACCTTGCCTTTTTAACTTGCGATATTCGTCAGATTGGTCGGGCAATTTTTTACAGCAAATACTGTGTAAAAAAAGAAAGAGTGTTGCAAAATTTAATGTTTTTGCAACACTCTTCTGTAAAGCTGTTTTGCGATGTTGTTTTTTAGCGTTACAGCAAATTGGTTCCGATTTTCAGCAATGTGCCTGCCCAGTAGACTATGGCGGTCACAATATATGCCAGGGCAAACAGCCCCACGGCTTCGATTATAGCCATTTTCCACGAATTCAACTCGCGCTTGATGATCGCCAGCGTTGCCAGACAAGGTATGCTCAACAAACAGAACAGCATGATGCAGAATGCCTGCAGCTGGGTGTAGTTGCGCGCCAGATGTGCCCGCAGCGACTCGGATTCTTCATCGGTTTCGCCCTCGCTGTAAAGTACTCCCAGCTGGGCAACGAACACCTCTTTAGCAGCCAGCGCGCCGATGGAAGCGGTGGTAAGTTTCCAGTCAAAACCAATGGGTTTGAAGAACGGTTCCAGCGCTTTGCCGATCCGGCCGGAAATGGTGTATTCCATGAGTTCCGCCTGTTTGGCAAATTCGATTTTCTCCAGCGCCTCACTCTTTTCTCCGGCATTGGTGAGTTTTTCTGCCGCAACAATTTGTGCATCATAATCCTGACTGAACACTTTCTTTTCCGGCAAAGTATTGCAAATATACAATATCACCGTCGATGCCAGAATAATGGTTCCGGCCTTATGCACATACATCTTGCCCCTATCCCACATGTGCAGCAGCAGACTCTTGAGCATGGGCATACGGTAAGGCGGCAATTCCATAAGGTAGACTTCGCCATCGCCTTTGAACAGCGTGGAACGCATGATCCGGGCGGCGATCAAAGCCACTATCACCCCGATAAGGTAGATCAGCCACATGACAAATGCCTGATACTTATCTGCAAAAAATGCCGGAATTATCAACGCATAGATCGGCAGCCGCGCACCGCAGCTCATCAGCGGCAGCACCATAATAGTTACGGTACGGTCACGCTCGGACTCGATGGTACGCGTTGCCATGATCGCCGGCACCGTACAGCCAAATCCCAGCACCAGCGGCACAAAGGATTTGCCCTGCAAGCCGAACTTGCGCATAATGCCATCCATAACAAAAGCTGCCCGCGACATATACCCGGAGTCTTCCAGTATGGCAATGGCAAAGAACAAAAACAATATGTTGGGCAAAAAGACCAGCACGCCGCCTACCCCGCCGATCAGACCGTCGGTTACAAAATCCCGCAGATAAGGCAGTTTATCTTCGTGCCACACACTTTTGATACTATCCCCCACCCAGCTGAAAAATTCTTCGATCCAGCCCATCAGGGGGTCGGCGCAGTTGAATGTAAAGTAAAATGTAAGGTACATGATCCCCAGAAAGATCGGCAGCCCCAGATATTTATTGGTCATTACCGAATCGATCTTGTCGGAGATCTCCCGCCGACGCTCATTGGTCATGGTTATAGATCCGGAACAGGCACCGGCGAGCATGGCATAGCGGCAGTCTGCCATAAAAGTTTCGGCTTCGATGGCATGTTTTTTGCGCAAGTGGTCGATTTCTTCATCAACTTTGCCGTGAACACTTTTGAACTCCGGCAAACTCATTGCCGCAGTATCGTGTTCCAGTAGTTTGATGGCAAAAAAGCGGGCAGGAATGTGAGAATATTTTTCTACATTCAGTGCTTCGATTTCATCGGATACAGCATTAATGGCATCGTCAATATCTTTACCGTAAGTGAGCATGGGTACGCCGTGATCTTCCAGTTCATCCAGCGTGTCTGCCAGTTTTGCCAGCAGCGGTTTCACTCCGTTGCTGCGGCAGCCGACAGTTTGCACAATGGGCGAACCGAAATATTTTTCCAGCTTGGGTATATTGTAACGCATACCCTTCTTTTCGGCATCATCAGCCATATTGAAGACCAGCAGCATAGGTATATGCAGTTCAGCCAGCTGGGTGGTCAGGTAAAGACTGCGCCGGGGAATAGTGGAATCGACCACATTGAGGATCAGATCGATCCCCGGTTTGGTCAACTCTTTGAACACAACATCTTCTTCCGGCGAAGAAGAGGATAATGAGTACACCCCCGGCAGGTCAATGAGTTCGATTTCATCTCCATCAAGCGTGAACTCGCCGGATTTGCTCTCTACTGTTACCCCCGGATAATTGCCCACATGCTGGCGGGCACCGGTCAAAGCATTGAATATACAGGTTTTGCCGCAGTTGGGATTACCTGCCAAAGCAATACGGAATTTTTTACTCATGATCTCCACCCCCGGATTTTCAGATTGCCTGAACAAAAATATTGCTGCCTTCAAGTTTGTGCAGCGCCATGCTGCAATCCAGCACCTTCACCCGCAGCAAACTGCCGAATGGCGCGCGGGCTTCCATCGCCAGCTGCGCTCCAGGGATCAAGCCGGCATCGGCAAATTTCTTGCGGCTGCGCAAGGACTCGCCCAGTTTAACGACCACAGCGTTCATACCCACGGGCATCTCGGCAAGTGAGATCATAGATTTTTCTGTTTCCATTTTAAACACTCCATAATATTTTTATATAAATTTCTTGTGAGGTGATTTCAAAAGTCATTCAAAACAAAGGCAAAGAGCAAAACCACAGCACAGGATAAGGTAGTTTGAGGTGGCTACCTGAAAGGTAACCGCCGAAAACACTCCTTGTTCTGTGCGAAAGTTGTGCCTTTGACGACTTTTGAGGAGTTTTGAAACTACCTCAAGAGGTGATTTCAAAAGTCATTCAAAACAAAGGCAAAGAGCAAAACCACAGCACAGGATAAGGTAGTTTGAGGTGGCTAC
>JAFVQX010000143.1 GCA_017504585.1 Lentisphaeria bacterium | reverse complement strand
TTTTACTTTTCCAACAGCAACCTGAACAGCCTTGAAGAGTTTGAAAAACGCTATGCCGCCGCCGAGCAGCTTGCCGAAGTCGAAGATATCCAACTCTTTTGTGATGAATACGATCACGCTTCATGGCTTAACCGCACCCAAGCTCTTGCCCATGAGCCGGAGCGGGGCAAACGCTGCAGTGTTTGTTTTGACTGGTCATTGAGCCGCACCGCCCTCGCCTGTCAAACCTTGGGCTTTGACGCATTTGCCACCAGTTTGACCGTCAGCCCTCATAAATCGAGCAAACTCATTTTTGAAATCGGCAGCCGATACGCCAACTTTGAACCGTGGGATTTCAAAAAACAGGATGGTTTCTTAAAAGGCAACCGCCGTGCCAGAGAGTTGGAGCTCTACCGCCAAAACTACTGCGGCTGCGAATTTTCGCTTATTAAATGAAAAAAGGTGTGAATTGTGGCAATTCTTTTTAGCCAAACAAAAAAAAAGAATTGCGCCTCCTTTGTGATTTTTTATATTATTTGTTCTTAATATTTTTCAATCAAGATTTATTTCTATGAGTTCGTACTGGTTGCTGCCCAGCCCGATTTTTTCGGCGTAATTGAGCTGTTCGGCACCGGCAAACTTCTTGCCTTTTTTCATAGCTGCATCGTGGCAAGCCCGGTCGATCGCCACCGGATCGAGGGAGGCAAAAATCCCAATATCATCCACACATGCTCTCATGGGCAAAGGTTCGCAGTCGCACCCACGGGTGATATTCAGGGCAAAATTCAGAAAAATGTGCTGCTTGTTTTTGCATGCAGCAAAGGCATATTCCACCAGCTTTTCCCGGAAGAACTTACCTTTGAACAACGCATTGACGATCCCTCCCCAGGAGAAAATAGATACTGCATGATGGCGGCAAACCGAAAAACAAGCTCCGCAGCCCAGACATTTGCTTTTGTCGATAAATGGCGACTTGCCCAGCGTTATAGCGTTTGCCTGACAGCGGCTTACACACATTCCGCACCGTTTGCAGAGCCATTTGCGGATACGGGGGCGTACATTCATGTGCATAGCCAGCTTGCCGCCTTTGCTGGCAAAGCCCATGCTCAACTGCTTGATGGCTCCACCGAAACCTGCCAGTGCATGGCCTTTGAAATGACTCAACACCAGCACTTGCTTGTAGCGGTCAAAGGCTTTGCCGATGGTGCATTTATCAAAGTGTTTCAAACCGACTTCCACCTGATAAAGCTCTTCGCCGCTTTCGCCATCGGCGATCTCCACCGGCAGCGCGGTAAATCCGTGTTCCTGTGCCAGAGCCAGATGACTGTCGCGCTTGTAACGCTTGCCGCCGTAAAGCACGGTGGTTTCCAGAAAACGGTCTTCGCAATCATGTTCTTTAAGGTAATCGATAATGCCGTTGTAAGTTGCTGCTTTAATAAAGGTGCGGTTGCCTTTTTCTCCGAAATGGGTCTTGATCGGAACTTTACTTTCCAGCGCGATATTTTCTTTATCGACAAGCGTTTCCAAAAGTTTCCGTGCCGCACGGCCGGCCAGATCCACATCTTTATTATCAACTTTTATAAAATATACTCTGCTCATAAAAATACCTTTCGATTTTTGTATTCGGAACTAATATACAACAAAAAAAACACTTTGCTTATCAAATTCATAAAATATTGTTTGTTTTTGCTGCATTTTATGCTATTGTAATGCAGTTTTTTTTCAGGAGATTTTACTATGCGTGAACGTTGTCCTAATTGCGGATCGACTGATCTGGTCGTTACCAATGGATCGTACAGCTGCGGATGCGGCTGTTTGGGGTTGCTTTTGTTTGGATGGATAGGCTTGCTCCTTGGCTTGCTGGGGTTGGGCAATTACGAAATAGTGTGCAAACATTGCGGCAGCCGCTGGCCGGTGGGCAAACCGCACCAGGCAAACCGTGGAGGGTGCGGAATATTCATTCTGCTGCTGATAGTGATAATAATCATTGCCTCATTCGGCTGCAAAAGCAGCATTCCGACTATCGATGGAGCATGGCAGCTCAAAACCGTCAAAACCCGTGTACCGATAACACTTGTTGTAGAAAAAGACGGAAGTTTCTATGGTTACGGCGGAGTAAACCGCTATTTCGGGAAATTGGCATTGCCGATTGACAATGGCAAATTCATCATCAAAGGTACTCCGGGGGTAACGATGATGTTCGGTCCCGATCTGGATAAAGAACAGGAGTATTTGAACATTATTACTTCCGCTGATCAATGGAAAATCAACAACAGCAATGAACTTGAACTTTTCTGCAAAGGAAAGAGAACCGCTGTGTTTGAATATAAACCGGAACTGAAACCCAATAAATAACCGGATAAATCATGAAAATATTGAATGTATCATCTGGTGCCGTGGGGGCTTATTTCTGCGGCAGGCTGGCGCAAAAAGGTGCCGATGTAGCGGTAACTGTCCGTTCCGATCGGGAGTTGATCGCCGCTGAAGGCTTTGAAATAAAAAGCATTGCCGGAGATTTTATTTTCAAGCCCCAAGCTGTTTTGAGTTCAGCTGCGGAATATCAGGAGAGTGCGGATTATCTTGTATTGACCAGCAAAGTCCTGCCCGATGCCGATATGGTGGAGCTGGTGCGGCCGGCGGTCAGACCCAATACCGTGATCGTGCTTATCCAAAACGGTATCGGTATAGAAGATGCCCTCGCCCGGGCATTTCCGGAAAACGAAATATTAAGTGCCATAGCCTACATCGGCGTAAGCCGCATTGCTCCCGGCAAATTGGAGCATAAAGGGGCGGGCAAGCTCATAATCGGCAAATTTGGCGGCGGCGAAAGTGCTGCATGTAAAGCTTTGTGCGAAATGTTTGAAGCCGCCGGAGTGCCTGCCGAATACACCCTTGATATAGCCTTTTACCGCTGGAAAAAGCTTTTGTGGAATGTACCATTCAACGCCTTATCGGTGCTGGGCGGCGGCTTGCTCACCGGCGAAATGACTGACAACGGCACAACCGAAACTCTTTGCAAAGAGTTGATGAAAGAAGTCATAGCTGTTGCCCGGGCAAACAGGGTAGATCTGCCCGACAGCATGGTGGAGGAAAATATTGAGTACACCCGCAACTTCCCCCCTTACAAAACAAGTATGCTCATTGATTGCGAAAACTCCCGGCCGCTGGAAGTGGATGCCATTGTGGGGCGGGTAGTGGCAAACGCTCAAGCTCATAACATGGCAGTACCGCATCTGGAAACATTGTATGCCATCTTGAAGGCATTTGATACGCACCGGAAAAATTGTGGAGTTTACAATAAATAATGTTTAAGAAAACTCTTGTGGTATTGCTGCTGGGTATAATTATACCATTTGCCGCCGCCAGAAACATTGTCTGCACGACCTATCCGGTTTGGCTGCTGACAAAATCAGTTACCAGCGGCGTCAAGTCAGCAAATTTATCCATACTGATGCCCGCAACCCAAAGTTGTGCCCACGATTACGCCCCTGCGCCTAAAGATTTGCAAAAAATTGCCCGCAACGGCACTATTTTGATAGCCAACGGTTTGGGACTGGATGACCATATAGTAAAAGCCGCCCTGCGGGTAAACCGCAGTTTAACAGTAATAACTGCCGGTGATGCGGCATACGCTAAAGATATGCACAGCTTTATCGCTCCGGATACAGCCGCATTCATGGCAAAAGCTATTGCTGATAAGTTGGGCGAAATCGATCAAGCCAACCGGAAAATCTACCAGAAAAATGCCGATAACCTCTGCGAAAAACTCAATGCCTTGCGGATCCGCCGCCGGCAGCTGCCGGAAATGGTGGTTCTGCAAACGCCTCTCTGGATAAATCTTGCCGAGTTTGCCGGTGTAAAATATATTGTTGTAAAGGCCGACCACGCCGCCATACTTAACTCAACAGCCTTGAAAAAACTTTTGCTCGCTATCAGGCAAAACAATATCTCCACGCTCTGGCAGGAAGCTGATTCCCCTGACCCGGCAATAAAAATGCTGAAAAAATCCGCCAAACTTCGTACTGTTGAGCTTGATACTTTACAAACCGGCCCAAAAAATCCGGAAGCCGACTATCTGGTAAAAGTTATGCAAAGCAACCTTGAAAAAATTTCCGGGAAGTAACAATAATGAGTCACAACATCCACACATGCAGCTGCCCGGGGCATACCGCAGTCAAGATAGAAAATCTCTCGGTCGAGCTTAATAAAGTAAAGATTTTAGAAGATATTTCATGCTTTATCCCCCGTAATCTCTGCACTGCTATTGTGGGCCCCAACGGTGCGGGCAAAAGTACGCTGGCACGGGCGATTTTAGGTTATGTGGAATATTCCGGAAAAATCTCTTTCGGGCAAAGCAATAACACCTACACTGCCCGCCCTCCCCGCTGGGGATATGTGCCGCAAAAAATACAATTCGACCGCAACATGCCGCTGACGGTCATGGAATTTCTGGCAGCATCGCTGACCCGCCGTCCGCTCTTTTGGGGCATAAGCAAAAAAATCAAAGAGCAAATCAATGAAATGCTGGAGAATGTGGAAGTACCTTATTTATCCGATCGCCAGCTGGGGCAGCTCTCCGGCGGCGAATTGCAGCGGATCATGCTTGCCCAGGCTCTTTTGCAGGATCCGGAGATCATCCTGCTGGATGAACCGGCTGCCGGAGTGGATTTTCAAGGCGAAAAACTCTGCTGCGGCCTGTTGGAAAAATTTCGCAAAGCACGCAATTTTACTCAAATAATGATCAGTCACGACCTTGCCACCGTTGCGGCACATGCCGCTCATGTTATTTGTATAAATCACCGTTTGATCGCCGCCGGACACCCGGCAGAGGTTTTGACCAGAGATAATCTGCAGTTGGCATTTGGCTTGCATACGCCAACAGTTCAGGTAGTGGCTCATCAGGAGGTTTGCTCATGCTCGAAAGATATGTGAATTATTGCTGCGAACTTTTAAGCAAACTGCCATTGGAGTGTATGCAGTACAACTTTATGCAAATGGCGTTGCTGGCAACCATTTTTCTTGCCCCTCTGACCGCCACAGCCGGAGTGCAGGTGGTCAACTACCGCATGGCATTTTTTGCTGACACCATCGGGCACAGCGTCTTTGCCGGAGCGGCATTGGGGGCGATTTTTCTGGGAGCCGCCGGGCCGGTGTGGGGTATGCCCATTACGGCACTGCTCATTGGGCTGGGGGTACTTTTTCTGCAAAAGCAGGGCAAACACTCTGCCGATACGATCATCGGGGTATTTTTTGCATTTATCGTTTCGCTGGGTCTGCTGCTTACCGGGAGCGACCCCAACCTTGCCAAACTTGCCGGGCAATTCATCTTTGGCGATATACTGCTGGTAACAGCTCAAGATACAGTTTTACTGGCACTTTTGAGCTTGATATATTTATTGTTTACCACCTTTTCCTACAATGCTCTTTTGCTGATCGCCATTGATGAAGACAGTGCAAACGCCCACCGGATCAAGAGTGATTTTTACAGTTATTTGCATGTATCTTTGCTGGCATTGATCGTGATTTTTACGGTCAAGATCACCGGCGTTCTGCTGGCCGGAGCCATGCTGATAGTTCCGGCAGCAGCGGCAAGAAATCTGGCAAAACGAGCGGGAAGCATGTACTTTTACGCCGCAATGACCGGTTTGATTTCCGGTATGGCAGGGTTGATCATTTCAGCACAGGATTGGGCAAACTTTCCCGCAGGTGCAGCAATGGTGATGACAAGCTGTATACTGTTTGCGGCAAGCCTGATCTGGAAAAAACTCGCCGCAAGATAATCTTCAACAATTTTTTTTCGCCGGTCAGGCTGTATTTTCAGCGTTTGCACTTCAGCGGAACCGGCGAGGAACCTTCCGGGCGGTCATAAAGTTCGCAATGACAGTCGCCAAGGTGTTTTACCTTAAACCCGTTAGCTTTGTATTCTTCATAGTCAAATGCATTCAGTTCGTCAATAGCGATCTGATGAAACCGGTCAAAATCCGGCCACCATTCCCAGCCGCTGCCGAAATCGTTATATAAATAAGCATCTGCACACTGTTTGCCAAGCTCCGGAGTTACATAAAATGCACCCATTGCCAAAACATTTACCCCATTGCCTGTAATTGCACGGAATGCGGCCGGAACCGACTCCACAACACCGGCATGAACGCCGGGACATTTGCTGGCAGCAATATGGATCCCCATACCGGTTCCGCAAAAGATCATTGCCCGGTCGAACTCTTTTTCAGTAATCATTGCACCAACGCGGAGACCGATTCTGTGAAACATCAACTCTGTATCATTGGGATCGCTGTCTGCTTTGACGCCAATATCTGTAATTTTCCAGCCCTTTTTCTCCAAATATTCTTTGATTGCTTCTTTCAGGGGATAACCGGCAAAGTCAGCAGCCATCAACAATTCTTTATCTTTTACACTTTTCATATTTTTACCATATTATTTAGTATTTGCTTTTTTTCGCCTTTTTATCGCGCATTTTTACAGCGTACAATATGAAGTTATACATCAAAGTACAGCCGGGGGCACGCATGGAGCCGTGAGCTGTGGAAGGGATTTCTATGCAGCGGACTGTTGTAACTTTATATACTCTCCGCAAACGGGCTTCCAGCAGCAGATTTTCTTCCAGTCTTGCGGGCCAATCCCAATTCCGGTCACCCATAAGCAGCGTTATTTCCGGAGCGTTGGCAGAAGCATTACCGATAGGGGAAAATTCGTCGATCAAAATATCCGGAACTTTTTCGCCCTTATCCTTGCGTTCTTTCAGTACCTGAAAATGGGTGGTCATCTGACCGGAGAACGGGAAGAACCCGGCAAAGTCTTTGGGCTTTACGCCGTAAGCAGCCAGATATTTATCTGCCAAAGCGATCATCGCGGTCAGATATCCACCGGCAGAGTGCCCGGCTACAAAAACCATATTGGGGTCGCCGCCAAACTCTTTGATATGTTTTTTGACCCACGCCGCAGCGGCAGCAGCATCATAAATATAATCCGGGCAAGAGGCCCCTTTGCCCGAAAGCCGGTAATTTACAGCCGCAACTGCAACTCTCTCGTAATCCAACGGCTGCGGGTAAAACTTATTGCCCCGGGCAAGACCGCCCCCGTGGAACCAGACAACAGTGGGAAAGTTCTTCACGCCATCGGGAGTACGCAAGTCCAGTTTGCAGCGTTCACGCAAATATTTTACATCGCCGGTTACCGGAAAATCTTTATCGTAATAAGCTATATCCTTGACTTCGACTGCCGATACGCTGCCCAACACACAACACTGCAAGAGTGCCAGCAATAACATCTTTTTCATAAATTCACCTCATTATTGGTTGTTTTCAGCAAGTTTATTCTTTTTTCTGTCATGAAAGAAAAATTGTATTGCATTGTAGCTGTTGTGCCACAATACATAACTTATTACCCCCATAGCAACCAACGGTCCGGCGTAGACCAGCGCCAGATAAATAGTCAGCGTGGTATTCTTCTGCCCCAGACTCTGGCTGGACTCATGTTTAAGACCTTTCTCGCCCACAAAGTAACCGATGGTAAAGTTTGCTGCACAAATCAGCAATGCGATCAAAGCGATCTCCCCCACGATCAACAGCGATACATCCGGGTTTTTCTGAAAAAACTCCGCCGCCTGTGTGGCAATGATAAAGAGCGTGACCGACCAGAGCGAAAAGGTTGCGGTACGCACCTTTTTGGGCCACTCTCTCGCCGCCGGATAGAGCTTAAGAACTATCCGTGAAACAACATAAGGGATCACCAGCAGAAACGCCAGCGACTCCAGCACCCGCAGCATAAATCCCCACGAAGTATCGCCGCACACCATCCCCATCAACGGCGGCAACACAAATGCAATACCAAGATTAGTAACTACAAAAGCAGTAAGCACATACCCCACATTGCCGCCGAGGAATCCCATAACGACCGCCGCCGCGGTGGCAGTGGGCGTTATGCCCACAAAGAACGCCGCCTGGGCAAGGGTATCATTGCCGGTGAGATATTTTACTGCAAAGTAACAGCTTACCCCGATAACAAGATTGACCAGCAATACAATGAAATGGGATTTCCGCAGCTTCATATCCCGGATGTTCAACCCGAGAAACACCATCAGCAGCATTATCATCAAAAGCCAGCGGATCAGAAAACTGGTACACGCCGCCTGCGGAAAAAACATCCCCAAGCCCAACGGCACAAAAATCATTGCCGGTCTTAAAAGATTTTTCAACATAACCTACTCCCGATGATCGCAAACAAAAAGGCGTGGTGCAAACCTGTTTTGTGGGGAAAAAACCTTTTTGAAAAAAGGTTTTTTTCCCCACACCCCATTTTCCAAAAACTTTCACCGGAAATACTTTTATTACATGTAATAAAAGTATTTCCAACTTAATTTATATAAGAAAGATACAATGTTTTATCTGCAATAAATTTCACTGCTTTTATATAAAATCAAGCTTGCTGATTTTTTTCGACAGCAAATAAAATTTTATGCAAAAAAACGGAGGCATTGCAAC
>JAFVQX010000142.1 GCA_017504585.1 Lentisphaeria bacterium | reverse complement strand
GTCTGTTGCACAAAACGGTTGTCGGTCAAAGTGTTGAGTTTATCCCGCAATTTGGCTGCCCGTTCAAACTCCAGACTTTCGGCGGCGGCAAGCATCTCCACTTCCAGATCATAAACCAGTTGAGACAGCTCTTTAGAACTTAAATTCTTTACTTCGATGCGTCCGGCAGCTCCGCTGGTATCTCCGCCGAATACGCTGGCGGCAGCTTCGCCGGCGGCGTGGCGGTCGTTGTTGGATTTTACCACATCGGTAAGAGTTTCCCGCCTGGCTTTTTCGATAGTTTTTGGAATGATGTTATGTTCTTTGTTGTAAGCTATTTGTTTATTGCGGTGTTTTTCGGTCACATCCAAAAGTTCCTGCATGGCAGGAGTTATGGTTTCGCCGTAAAGAATGACTCTGCCTTTGGCGTTACGGGCGGCACGCCCAGCTACCTGAATAAGCGACCGGGCACTGCGTAAAAAACCTTCTTTATCAGCATCAAGGATGGCCACCAGTGTTACTGATGGCAAGTCGATACCTTCCCGCAAAAGATTGATCCCGATCAGGCAGTCAAATTCGCCTTCCGAGAGTTTGCTCAATACCTTGACCCGTTCCAGAGCATCCATTTCTGAATGCAGATAACTTACCCGCAATTCCAACTCGTTGAGGTAATCCGACAGGCGTTCTGCACTTTTCTTGGTCATAGTCGTAACCAGCACCCGTTCTTTCCGGCGGGCACAATCTCTGATTTCGGCAGCCACATCGTCCACCTGACCTTCCAGCGGCCGCAGTTCGATCTCCGGATCCAGCAAGCCGGTGGGGCGGATGATCTGTTCCACCGGGGGAGGGGTGCGGTCAAGCTCGTAATTGCCGGGGGTGGCAGATACATAAATCGTCCGTTGGGTCAAGGCTTCAAATTCCTCAAACTTCAAGGGCCGGTTGTCCAAAGCACTGGGCAGCCGGAAGCCGTGGTCGATCAATGTCTGCTTGCGGTTGCGGTCAGCTTTGAACATGGCGTTGATTTGCGGTATGGTCACATGTGATTCATCAATGATCGTCAGGTAGTCTTTCGGAAAAAAGTCCAGCAGACAGGGCGGTCGGCTGCCCGGCGAGCGTTTGGCGAGGTGCCGGGAGTAGTTTTCTATACCTGAAGCATAGCCGAACTCTTTGAGCATTTCTATATCGCTGGTGACTCGCTGGTAAATTCTTTGAGCTTCCACCAATAACCCCTGACTTTCAAAAAAGTTGACCTGTTCGTGCATCTCTTTTAAGATAGTTTCGCTGGCTTCTTCTATGCGTTTGGCTGGCAAAACAAAGTGTTTGCAGGGGTAAAAAGTGATTGTCGCCGGGCGGGTTTTTATGTGGCCGGAAACCACATCGTGCCGGGAAATGGCTTCGATCTCGTCGCCCCAGAACGACAGCCGGATAAAGTCATCCCGCTGGGGTTCAAAGATTTCGATAGTATCGCCCTTGACCCGGAACTGTCCGGCGGCGGGGGCGGTGTCGTTGCGTTCGTATTGTATATCTATAAGTTTACGCAAAAAATCATCCCGGTCAACGCTTTCACCCGCCGAAACTGTTACACACATATTGGCGTAATCCTCCGGCGAACCCAAGCCGTAAATACATGATACACTGGCTATAACGATAGTATCGCGCCGCTCCAGCAAATTGGCGGTACTGGCCAGCCGGAGTTTCTCGATATTTTCGTTGATGGAGGCATCTTTGGCTATATATGTATCGGTAGCAGGAATATAGGATTCCGGCAGATAATAGTCGTAGTAACTGATAAAATACTCCACCGCATTATCCGGAAAAAACGCTTTGAATTCGCTGTAAAGCTGTGCTGCCAGCGTTTTGTTGTGGCTCAAAACCAGCACCGGGGAATCCAGCTGGGCAATAACATTGGCTAATGTAAAAGTTTTGCCCGAGCCGGTTACCCCCAACAGGGTCTGTTCTTTGGCTCCGGCGGCAAAGTTCCTGACCAGCGAATCAATGGCCTGCGGCTGGTCGCCGGAGGGTTTATATTCTGATTTTAACTGAAACAAGCTCAAGATTTATTCGCCTTTTTCCAAATCCATTATATAGCAAACCTGTTCGGCTTTGAGTTTGAAGCCCGCCCGTTTATAGGCTCTCCGGGCAGGGGCGTGGGCATCGTCCAAACCGGTGGTGACCATAACTGCACGCATTCCTTCGGCTTTGAAGCGTTCCAAAACCTTTTGATACATCTCCTGACCAACGCCTTTTTCGCCGCAAAACGGGTCAACGGCGTTGTTGGAGATTTGAGCAACTTTGCTGTTGAAATTCATCATTATACAGATAAACCCCACCACTTTACCGTTGCGTTCTGCTACATATAGCCAGTCCGGGTGTTCGGCAAAAAACTTGTGCAGCCACGGCGTTTTGCTGTTGCGGCAATCGGGGTTTACTTTATTGTAGAGTTCCTTGCCGAAAGCATTTTCCAGATGGTCAAAAATCTTCTCCCACGCATCTTTGGCTATGCGGCAAACGGTATCGAGGTCTTCGGATTTACAAAAGCGTATCATAAAAGTAATCTCCTTTCCGGGTAATATAAAGCATAAAACAGGGATTGCAAACTTAAAAATCGTTTAATTGCTTGAAAAATCCTCAATCGGTGTTACATTACAGGCATGGTTGTTGTCTTCTATAACAAATCTTAAATTTTATGAGGTGTATTATGAGTGGAATTTTCAAAGCCTACGACATCCGGGGGATTTTCCCCACCGATCTTAATAAAGCTATGGCGGAAAAAATCGGTCAGGCTTACGCTGTTTTTACCGGAGCCAAAACCGTGGTGGTCGGGCGGGATATGCGGCCCCATTCGCAGGATATGTTTGACGGGCTGGCGGCAGGTTTGGTCAAGATGGGCTGCAAAGTCATTGATCTTGGGCTTTGCTCCACACCTATGAGCTACTTTGCCAACGGTACGCTTAAAGCCGATGGCTCCATTATGATAACCGCGTCCCACAACCCCGGCGAGTGGAACGGCTTCAAGCTCTGCAAAGCCAATGCCGTACCCATCTCCGGAGCTACCGGCATTATGGATATTGAAAAGCTGGTTATGGAAAATAACTTCACTCCTGCCGCCACTCCCGGAACGGTTGAAAAGTATGACATCGCTCCCGAATATGGAGCATTTTTGCGCAAGTTTGCCAAGTTCGGCGATAAAAAACTCAAGGTCGTGGTGGACTACGCCAACGCCATGGGCTCTTACGAAATCGCCGGTATCGAGGATATGTTTGAAATCGTACCTATGTATAAAGAGCTGGACGGCACTTTCCCCAACCACGAAGCCAATCCGCTGCACCTTGCTACATTGGATGACATCCGTGCCAAAGTCAAAGAAGTTGGTGCCGACTTTGGTGCTGCCTTTGACGGCGATGCCGACCGCTGCGGATTTATTGACAACAATGGCGAAATAATCCCCATGGACCTGTTTACCGCATTGATCGCCCAGGATATTCTTGCCGACGGCCCTGCCACCATTCTTTACGACTTGCGGAGCAGCCGTGCTGTTAAGGAGTGTATCGAAGAAAATGGCGGCAAAGCCATCATGTCCCGGGTGGGGCACGCATTTATCAAACAGCAGATGCGGGAAACCGGTGCGGTCTTTGCCGGAGAGCTTTCCGGACACTATTACTTCAAGGAAAATTTTACCGCCGAGTCCCAGGGGCTGGCTTTGATCAAACTTACCAATCTGGTGGTCAAATCCGGCAAGAAAACTTCCGAGCTGGTGGCGCCGCTTTTGCGTTACAGCTCCTCCGGCGAAATCAACAGCCGGGTTGCCGATGCCGGTAAAGTCCTTGCCGAGATCAAAGCCAAGTATACCGATGGCGAAGCCTTTGAACTGGATGGCTTTTCTGTGGAATATGCCGACTGGCACTTCAATGTCCGCTGCAGCAATACCGAGCCTTTGCTGCGGTTGATCGTGGAAGCCAAAGATGAAAAAATGATGGTCGAAAAGCGCGATGAGCTGTTGGCGATCATCCGCAAATAAGACAGGATCGGTCAAGTAATGGAATATTGTGTTTACAATGCCGGATTTCCCGGCGATACAACTGTGGAGCTGCTCAAGCGGTTTGACCGCGATGTGGCACAGCGTCAGCCGGATGTGGTGGTGATGCTTGCCGGTTCCAATGATATGTTTTATCCGGGGCACATGCTGGAACTGGCGACTTTTCAGAAAAACTACAATACATTGCTTGACCGGATAGAAAATCTCGGCGCACAAGCTGTGGTGCTGACTGCGCCGCGTTTTCTGAAACATCTTTTGATCGAGAATTTTCCGGAAACCATAAATTATCCCTTGAGTCTGGAAGAACGGCTGGATATGCTCAATCAAACCATCCGGAAAACAGCCGCTGAACGGTACATACCTTTGGTGGATGTTAATAAACTTATTGATCCGGTGGATGAAACTGCCGGCTCCATGGTGCTCAATGTTGCCAACAGCGGCAAGCGCGACGGCATGCATATGACTGCCGAAGGCTATGGCGTGATCGCCCGCAATGTGTATAAAACGCTCAAGGCCAATTATCCGGAGGCCCGGACGATCGTCTGTTTGGGCAACAGTATAACTTATGGTGTTTACATGCCCGGCAAGGGTACTGCCGGGATCGACGCTCTGACCTATCCCGGGCAGCTTTGCAAATTGCTCAACAGTTGAAGTATTTTTTACCAGACCAGAGTCAATGCCATTACCAGCATACCGGCAACCAGCCCGGCGATGGCAAGGTGGTGTTCGCCATATTCTTCAGCCAGCGGCAAAAGTTCGTCAAAAGAGATAAAGACCATGATCCCCGCCACTGCGGCAAAGATCACCGCCAGCAATACCGGCGAGAGAAACGGCAATAAAAATCCCCACGCGATCAACGCCCCCAGCGGTTCAGCCAGACCGGACATAAAAGAGTAGAGAAAAGCTTTTTTTCTGCTGCCGGTAGCATGGTAGATCGGCACCGAAACAGTGATGCCTTCTGGTATATTGTGTATGGCGATCGCCAGCGCAATGGATATACCGGTTACCGGATCGGTCAATGCCGAAGTAAAAACTGCCATACCTTCCGGAAAGTTGTGTATGGCGATCGCCAGCGCAAAGAGTTTGCCGCTGCGCACCAGCCGTTCATTATCCCGGGGGGAGTCCATATCTTCCACACTGCGCACTTCGTGCGGGTTTTCGTAACTGGGGATCAGTTTATCTATCAGCATGGCAATGGCTATGCCGCCGAAAAACGCCGCTATACCGATGAGCGAACCAGGGCGTTTACCGAAAATTTCCGATAATTCCCCCTGGCTTCCTGCTAAAAGCTCCACCAGCGATATATAGATCATCACTCCGCCGGAAAAACCCAGCGAGCAGGAGAGAAAGCGGGTGTTTTTGTTTTTGGCAAAAAAGGCTATGCAGCTGCCGACTCCGGTTGCCAGACCGGCGATGGCGGTCAAAAGCAAGCCCACGATGATTTTTTCTGCACCAATATTCATGATATATCACCTGTTGAAAGTTATTTTTGGGTAATGTCTCAAAATTTGTGAAACTGAAGTGTTAAATTATATTATTTGCGATTATAAATATATCACACAAGTTATGATTTGTCAAAAACGCCCAAACAATAGCGAGTCTCCGTTGAAGACCGAGTTTTGCAATGCCCTCCGCGGGAGTTTACTGACTCTGGAGCATCCGGAAAAGTTTTGGGGCGGCAGGGGCGCTTCTGTTGTAAGCAGCCATGCTGCACATCTATAATATTCTCCTTTATTTTACTTTGAATTTTTCTATTTTAAGATACAATGAAAAAAGTTTTTTGCAATTTGGTTTGCAATGTTTCTTTGAACAATGTATCTTATACCGAGGTGTTTTTATGGATTTATACAAAGATTTGCTTGCCAGCGGCAATAAACGGCTGGATATGCAGTTGGAATTTACTGCAGTGATCGACAAGATGACTTCTATTGCCCGCCGGACATTGCTTATAGACCGCAGCCGTTGCGAAAATGATGCCGAACACTCGTGGCACATTGCTGTGATGGCGCTGCTTTTTGCCGAGCACGCGGTGGAAAAAGTCAATGTACTGCATTCGGTGGAAATGATGCTGGTGCATGATCTGGTGGAAATTTATGCCGGTGATACCTTTGCATACGATATAACCGGTTATCAGGATAAAGCCGCCCGTGAACAATCCGCTGCTGATAAACTTTTTGCAATTTTGCCGCCGGAACAGGGCTGCTATGTGCGTCAACTCTGGGAAGAGTTTGAGTCTTGCACCACACCCGAAGCCCGCTATGCTGACTGTCTGGATAAAGTGCAACCCTTTTTGCATAATACTTTAACTGAAGGTCACACCTGGCAGAACTCCACTCCGCGCCCCCACGCGTGGCAGGTGGAAAAACGCATTTCAGTATGCAGAGATTTTATGCCGCAACTCTACGACTGGTGCATGAAAAATATTCAAAACGCCATAGAAAAAGGCTGGCTGCTGCCCTGAAAAGCAAGCGAGATTTCAGAAAAATCACTTGTTGAGCATTTTCAGGCGTTTGCCGATAACATAAGTACCGATGTTGTCGCCAGCGACATTACAGGCGGTTTCAAACATATCCAGTATGGGGTTGATCCCCAGCGCCAGCGCTACGATAATACCGGTCTGCTCAGGAGTAAGGTTCAGATTTTCCAAAACCATAAAGAGCAGGAAAATGCTGCCGCCGGGGACTCCGCCGGCACCGATGGAAGCAAAGACCACACAAAGGATCATCATCAGCATTTGAGTTACGGTCATTTCGATACCGAACATATTTGCTGCCAGAATGGCAAATACCGGCAGATGCACGCACACACCGTCCATATTCACCGTGGCTCCCAGCGACAATGTAAAGCTGGAGAGTTCCCGCCGGACTTTGAGTTTATCCAGACAAGTCCGCAGCGAAACCGGCAGCGTCGCCGCACTGGAGCGGGTAACAAATGCCGTCAGAACCGGTTCGCGCAATTTCCAGAGAATGGGGTAGGGGTTGACCCGGCAGAGAATCAGAATAAAGAGCGGATAACAGATAAAAAGCATAGCGAGTATACAAACAATAACACACCCCGCCACCTGCACATAGGATTTGAAAAGTCCGCTGCCGAAGGTGGCAAAACAGCAGCAGGTCAGCGCAAAAACCCCGAAGGGAAAGTAGAGCATGATCCACTCCACGATCTTGGCAATCGCTTTTTGTGCAGCGTCGATAACATCCAGCATCATCCGGATGCTTTTGGCGGTACGTTCATCCTGGGCCGAATCCATAACCACCCTTGCGGCAAGCCCGAACATTATGGAAAAGACGATCACCGGCAGAAAGTTGCCTTCTGCCAGGGATTTAAATGGATTTGCAAACAAACTGTAAAACAGATTGACAAACGCATTGCCCATCTGGCTGCTGGTCGTCTGCATGTTTTTGGCTTGAGTGAGCAATTCAGCAGACACACTGCTTATTTGCATGTCGGGGTCAAAAATCAATGCTCCGGCGGTGCCGAAAATCGCCGCGTAGATGGAAGTAACAAAATACCAGCATATCACCCCCACGCCCATCTTGCCGAAAGTGGAGGTTGGCAAGCTTGAAGTTCCGTAGATCAGCGAAAAGAAAATTATTGGTATTACGATCATTTTCAGCATATTGATCAACACGCCGCCGAAGGGCGACAATATTTCGATAACAGTTTTGGCGCAATCGCTGTTGTAAAGCAGCAAGCCCACGATGCAGCCGCCGATAAAGCCGGCCAGATTCCAGTAAATAAGCGGAATTTTGCGCAATTTGTTCAATAACATAATAATAATCCTTTTCTGTTTTCAACTTTGTGTGTTAAAATAATCTGCATATTGCTTTTTTGCAAGTTTTGAGCAAATGAATATTTGAAAAACTTGGGGATGTGTGTTACTTTATATAGTTAATTTTAACCACAAAGGAGTGAAAATATGTATTCCAAACTTTTAGCCGCAGTTTGCATGCTGCTCATTGCCGTGTCGCCGGTTGCCGCCAAAGAACTTAAAGTACTGATGATCGGTAACAGTTTTTCGGTTTGTGTAGGTAACTATCTGCCGCAGATCGTAGCTGCCGATGGCGAAAACAAACTGGTATTGACCAGCGCTTACATTGGCGGATGCACCCTTGAAAGACATTACAACAATCTGGTCAAGGCAGAAAAACAAACCAATTTCAAGCCTTATCAGGTAAAAGTGTGGGATTCAGCGGTCAATCCGGTAAAGACCAAAGCTGTAAGGAAAAATGTGAACGAGTTGCTGAAAAATAATCAGTACGATATTATCTCCATTCAGCAGGGCAGTCAGAAGAGCTTTGATTTCAACAGCTTCGAGCCTTATGCCGGGGAAATCATCAAATATATCCGCAAATATCAGAAAAATGCCGAAATCGTCATCCAGCAGACCTGGTCTTACCGTAAAGATTCTGCACGATTCCCCAAACTTATTGCCGACCAGGTTGTTATGTATAACCAGCTTAAAGATGCCTATGGCAAACTTGCTGCCAAGTATCAGCTGCGGGTGATCCCCATGGGCGATGCGGTGCAGATCTACCGGGCCAATACTCCGGTAAAATACACTGTGCCCACCAAAACCTACAAACGCCCCGAACTGCCCAGCGATGCCGGCGATGTGGTTGGCAAATTTGCATGGGGAAAAAACAAAAAAACCAATACTTTCCGCATGGGGGCCGATTGCCATCATCTGAATTTCCGCGGCGAATATATGCAGGCGGCGCTCTGGTATATGTTCCTTTTCGATGCTCCGGTGGAAAAAATCAAGTTTGCACCCAAAAATATTGATGACAAAGAAGTTGCATTGCTGAAAAACAGCGCGGTGCAGGCGTTGAAAAAGTAACCGTATTGCTGCAAAATTTTTGACATCTCAATTTTTGGTATGAAAAATTTATGGCGGATGATCATTTTTTTTATGCTGCCCGGCATGGTGCTGGGCGGCGGCTGGCTCTCCGCTTTTTTTCATATTGCCGGCAATGGTCTTGAACCGCTGAAAGCTTTGGCATGGGCGGGTGTTGTTTGGAGCGTGTCGGCGTTTCTGGCAGTAAAATTGGCCGGAACACTGCACGCCGGACGCAATACTTATTATTATGCTGCGGTTTTTGCGGCTGTTGCGCTGACTTTGGGCCCCGGGATCTGCCGTTCAGTCGGCGGTGCCGGAGTTGTGGAAGGGTGGACCGGGATTGTCTTGACCGCACTTTTTTCCGGAACGATATTTTATGCTTTGTTAAGCGATAGTTGTTGCAAGTCAGAGCGTTGGAGTCTGGTTGCCGGGGTATTGCTGGCGGGGGTGATCTGGTGCTGGGCGGCCTTAAGAATGCGCTTGGCGTGGATGGAAACGCTGTTTTTCTATTTGGGCGAAATTCTGCTTTTATGCTGGCTTTTGGCCTCACCGCTGACCCGGCGCGGAGCAGAAAGCGCGCGTTGGCTCTGGCGGGGGTGTTTGCTGGCATTGGTGATCGCGGCATATTATGCAGCGCCGGTATTTTCTTATCCGTACCGTGGCAGAGCACCGGAGAATTTTCCTGATGGATTGTGGTGCAAAAGCCGCATTACACCGCAAACAGCCTATTTTACATTAATGGAGAGATCCGGCAGCAGCGCATTTACATCACCCGATGGCCGGGTGATTATGTATCAGGAAGATGATGAATATCTGACTGCATCGCTGCCCGGATTATTGAGCGTGCTTCCTACTGCCCGGCCAGATATACAGCTGATTGCCTCTTACCAATCCTGTTTGCCGCAGAATTTGCGTGCCATTACCGGAAAATATCCCAGGTGCCACCGCTTGCCGGATTCGTGGACGATCACCGGCAATATGGTAAAAAACAAACGTATCGGTTTTATTTTTGACCGTAATCCCATTGTCAGCAGACAGGATCTGCTGCTGATTGCTGCTTTGCCGGAAAATCCTTACCCGGCGGCCATCCGGCGGTTTGTCAAATATTTTATGAGGGGGCTCAACCCCAATGGAGTGGTGGCACTGCCGGCGCATCTTTTGCAGAATCCGGAGCTTTTTACTTTGCTTCACGAAAAGTTTACCTATGCCAATACACTTGATGCCCCCGGGCACTTGTGGATTTTCAGCAATCGCAAGCTGGATATGCGGGATCATGTCATCGAAAAAAATCTCAATGATCTGTATGGAGAAAATTCACCGGTCCCGCCAGGGATGTATTCCACCTTGACCCGGGCGCAGATAGCCCATGAGAGGGATTTGCATATAGTGCCGCCAGAAAATTTCCAATGGGGCAGCAACCGTTGGCTGGGGCAATGGTGGTGGATTTTATCCGCAGTGGCAATAGTGCTGCTGTGGCGTATTTTCCGGCTTTTCGGCGAGCGGCGCAACATTATGTATACATATTTCAACACCGTGGAAAACGGCTTTGGCGCTATGGGGATATTTTTGCTGTCGCTGTCGCTGATTATGCTTTATACCGGTGCATTTAATCTGGTCATCGCGGCGGCGGCTTTGACGGCAGTTGCGGTATGGACCAGATTTTCTGCCGGTGGAACATGGGGGGCGATCATGGGGGCTTTGCTGGTGCCGCTGGCGGTGGCGGGGAGCAATTTGTATTGCTTCTGGCTTTTGCCGGTCATGGTACAGGCAATGGGTTCAGCTGGATGGCTGCCCTTTGCAGCTAAAAGCAGCGATATTCAAGAGCGCCGGAAATTGCTTGAAGCATTGCATATAGGTTTTATGATGGCAGCAATGGCAATGCTGGCAGTGTGGTGGTTCAATGTGCCGCTGTTGTTTATTTGGGCAATATTTACAGCGTCGCGGATACCGGGGATTTGGCAATATAAATAATTGCATGTATATTAAAGAACAGAGAGCAGTTCTTGGCGTAAAACTTAATCAGGATCGGGAGTCATTTTATGCGTTTTACAGCGATTTTTACAATTTCAGCAGCGATGATGCTTGCTTTGCCCCTTGCTGGCAGAGATACCTCATCGGTTTTGGCGGTCGTCAATGGCAAAGCTGTCACCCTTGGGGAAGTTTTGCGCGAAAGTTCTGCGGCAGAAGCTCTGGCAAGAGCCTACGCGGCAGAAGGCACGATCTCCCGCGAAAATGCCAAATTGCGGGAAGAAGCAGTCGACCGGATCATAGACCGGAAACTGCTGGTCGAAGAATTTCACCGGCTGAAACTGGTTTTGGCGCCCCGTTATGTGGAAAGTATGCTTGATGATCTGGCCGAAAATCTCAACTGCCGCAGCCGTTCCGAGCTGGCACTCAAGGCGCGTTCCATGAATACAACTATGGAGGAATTGCGGGAAAAAGCTTCAGAGCGCTTGATGGCCGAAATGGTCATAGGCCGCGAGTTCTACGCCGTGGGCGAACCAACTCCGCGGGAAATGGCGGAGTATTTTAAGGCACAGCAGGAAAAATTTTCCAAACCCGAGCGCCTGAAACTTGCTTTGCTGCTGCTGCCGGAAAACAGCGACAAAAGCATGGTGGAAAAATTGCAGAGCAGATTAAAAAGCGATCCCGGCAGTTTTGCTGAATTGGTCAAAGCCTTTTCCTGCGGCCCCAACCGGGAGCAGGGCGGCGCAGTCGGGTTTATCGAGCGCAAGGCTCTGCGCAGCGAATTTGCCAAAGCTCTGCCCAAGGGCGAGCTGAAAGCCTTGCAGGTCTACGGGCCAATCAAAACCGATGAAGGAACATATTTTTTGCAGATAGCTCAAATCCAGAGTGGAGTGCAGGCCAAATTTGCCGACCACCGGGAGGCTGTCCGGCAGCTTTTGCTGAAGAGTTCCCGGGAAAAAGCCGTGGATGATTTGAAAAAGCGTCTGCGCAAACAGGCGGTTATCCGCTATTATTTCGGACACTCTTCCGCCCCCAAAAAGGTTGCGGAAGCTGATAATAAACGTGTCGCAGTAAAGGCCGTCAAACAGCCTTCCCAGGAAAAAACAGTAAAGAAAATGGAGAAAAAAACTATGGTAACACTCAAAACCAACCACGGCGACATCAAGCTGGAACTTTTTGCTGACGCCGCACCCAAAACCGTTGAAAACTTCCTCGAATATGTCAAGAGCGGTTTTTACAACGGCACTTTGTTCCACCGGGTGATCGACGGATTTATGATCCAGGGCGGCGGTTTTGACCAGAACTTCAAGCAGAAAGCCACCCGTGCGCCGATCCAGAACGAAGCCGACAACCGTCTTTCCAACGAGATCGGCACTATCGCTATGGCGCGCACCATGGATCCCCACAGCGCCACCGCCCAGTTCTTCATCAATGTGAACAACAACGATTTTCTGGATTACCGTTCGCCCAGTCCGCAATTCTACGGCTACTGCGTGTTCGGCAAAGTTGTGGAAGGTATGGATGTGGTCAACAAGATCAAGACCGTAAAAACCGGCGGCAGAGCCGGTCATCAGGATGTGCCCAAAGAAGACGTGGTGATCCTCGAAGCTGTCACCGACTGATCACTCTATTCGCAAAAAAACTCAAAGGCTGCTGCAAAAAAAATACAGCGGCCTTTGTTTTTATGTTCTGCTGCCGGAAAAAGAAGCGGTTTTATTTGAAATCGACCTGCCGGCAGATGCTTTGGAAATCTTCGGGCAGGGGGGCTTGCAGTTTCAATATCTCTCCGGTTGCGGGGTGGGGGAGTTTGAGCTTCCATGCGTGGAGCATTTGCCGCGGCACCTGACAGCATGAACGTACTCCGCCATAGAGTCCGTCGCCCAGCACCGGACAGCCGAGGCTGGCCAAATGCACCCTGATCTGGTGAGTTCTGCCGGTATAGATCCGGACTTTGATCAGCGCAACGGGCTGTTTGCCGATGACACCACTTTTGATAACTTCGTATTCGCTGATGGCGGATTTGCCGTTGCGTTCCACGATCGCCATTTTCTGCCGGTTGACCGGGTGGCGTCCGATGAGATTTTCGATCCTGCCGCGAATTTGGGCGGGGATCCCTGCTGTAAGTGCCAGATAGATCTTGCCGGTTTCCCGGTCGGCAAATGCCTGACCGAGTTTTGCTTGAGCTTGCGGTGTGCGGGCTATTGCCAGACAGCCGGAGGTATCTTTATCCAGCCGGTGCACGATCCCCGGACGGCTGCCATCGGGTAATTCGGCAGAACGCAGCTCCGGATATCGCCCCAGGATCGCATTGGCAACTGTGCCGTCGGGATTGCCCGGCGCCGGATGCACGACCACTCCGGCGGGCTTGTTGATCACCGCCATAACAGCATCTTCATAAAGCAGTTCATAGGCAAATTCTTCGGCCGTTAACCGGGGCGCATCAGCCGCGATTTCCGGAAGTTCTATAGTGATCGTTCCAGCCCCGGGCAGGGCTGTTTTGTTGACAGTAATTGTTTGGCCAGATAAAGTTACTTTGCCGGATTTGATCAATTTTTGCAAATACGCCCGGGAGTATCCGGCAAGTTGCTCTGTCAGAAATTGATCCAGCCGCAGGTTGCTGTTTGCCGGGGTGAGGTGGATTTTACGGATCATGCCTGCTCCACATGTTTTTTTGCGGCATTATCCGGCTGCCGGAGAAATTTTACCAGCAGTATCACGCCCAGCGGCATCATGGCAAAACCGATGACTTGTGCCGGAGTAAAACCCTGCAGAAAGTCCATGTGATCCCCGCGGAAAAATTCATCCACAAAGCGCAGCACACCGTATGCTGCCAGATAACTTGCCATAGCAACGCCCCGCTTGCCTTTGCGTACCAGATAAAAGAGTATCCCCGCAAGTATGATATTGAGTACAGCTTCGTAGATCTGCACCGGGTGCAGCGGCAGGCTGCCGTAGCGTTTGTATGGTTCGGTGCCGGGAGCATAGGCGAAAGCCCAGAAAATTTCCGCCGGTTTGCCGTAGCAGCACCCGTTGAAAAAGCATCCCAGCCGCCCCAGCGCATGGGCTGCCGCCAGTGCCGGCGACATAACATCCAGCACCCGGATAACGTCGGCTTTGCACACTTTGCGCACATACCATACTATCAGTATCAGCGCCAGAATAAAACCTCCGTAGAAAACCAATCCGCCCTGATCGATGCGGATGATCGCCCCGGGATCGTGCCGGTAAAAACTCCAATTCTGCACCACATAAAAGATCCGCGCACCCACAATGCCGCTGATCATAGCCAGCATCATGATATTGATGACCTGATCGCCGGAAAGTTCTGCTTTGGCGCGATTGAGCTGAAACAAATATAACGCAGTTAAAAATCCTGCCGCCGCCATCACTCCATACCACCGCAGCGAAAAATTGCCTATTTCTAAAAGTACCGGATCCATAAATCATCTTTCCATAACAAATTAACAGCTGCCGCCGACAGCATACTTTCAAATTCGATCTAATAAGATAGTTGCCATTTCCCGAAAAGTCAACTGCAAAGATCTACTTTATTATAAAATCAACGTTTTTTTTCAAATTGAAATTGCATTTTTCCGGTTTTGGCAGTAAATTATCTCTTGAAGCAACCCTATGGTGTAATGGTAGCACAAATGATTTTGGTTCATTTAGTCGGAGTTCGAATCTCTGTGGGGTTGCCATTTTTTTTGCCTTTCAAGGCAAAAAAACATGAAGCCTGTAAAGGCTTCGCTTAATACCGCGCCAGCGGTGCTTCATACATTGCAGCGTTGCTGCAATGTGCTTCATGCGGCGTCAGTCCGCGCTTCATTTTTTGACCAGGCCTTTACAGATGAAGCATTATTTCGCTGTCGCTCCACAATATGAAGCAGCTCCGTTACACTACGCTATGAAGCACAAGCGTCTGAAGCCGCTTGTATAATAAGGTACTGCTAAAGTAGATTTTTTGCCTTGAAAGGCAAAAAAAAACATGAAGCCTGTAAAGGCTTCGCTTAATACCGCGCCAGCGGTGCTTCATACATTGCAGCGTTGCTGCAATGTGCTTCATGCGGCGTCAGTCCGCGCTTCATTTTTC
>JAFVQX010000141.1 GCA_017504585.1 Lentisphaeria bacterium | reverse complement strand
GTCTTAAGCAAAAAAAAGTTGATTTTTTCAGCAGATCCACACTCCGGAAAAATATTTTTTGCGGGGCATGATTTGACAATTTCATAAAGTCGTGGTATATTTATAAAAGTATTTTCACAAACCACTGAAACAACAACAATCAACGGGAGAAGTTTTGATCTATGAAAAGTACGGTCAACACCAGTTTGGATGCTGAACCGCCGTCGTGCAGTATGCTTCTGCCGCAGGTTTTGTTGTAACTTCAGCTGCAACTTGCTAAAAAATCACCGCTTGCGGCACCGGATCAGGCTTACTGCTCAAATTTTGCAACCCGGCAAAAGTCTTGTACCATAATGATAACTTTTGCTGCAAAAGAGAATAAGCGTGCTATTATGTTCAAGAGCTATAAAATTTCTGACGGACGCATTGTGGAGTGTCCCGACGATTCCATCGGTCCCATCCAGCTTTACAGCAACCCCACCGAAGATGACCGCAAATTTCTGGTGGAAGAGTGCGGAATAGATGAACACACCTATTACTCGGCGCTGGACGAAGACGAGATCTCCCGCGTGGAGTACGAACCCAACCACATTGCCGTGATCATGAAACAGCCGCGGCGCTACAACCGGGATGACAAACTGATTTTCCGGGTGGCGTCGGCGGGGGCTTTTCTGTTCAAAGACAAGATCATTATTGTTCAGGCGGACTCGGTGCCGATCTTTGAATACGGCAAGATGCCGCTGCGGGGCAATACCATACCGGGGGTGCTGTTGAGGTTGTTTTATCACTCGACCCGGCACTTTCTGGAAAATCTGCGGATAATCCGGTCGATTTCCGACAGTTTCGAAAATAAAATGGAAACCAGCGTAACCAACAAAGCGCTGGCGGGTATATTTTCGCTGTTGAAAGGTCTGACCTATTATGAAAGCGCTACCGGAGCCAATCAGCTGCTGCTGCTCAAACTCAAAACAGACGCCCGTAAAATCGGTTTTACCGAAGAAGAGATCGACTTTCTGGAAGATATCACTGTCGAAAACAAACAATGCGACAATCTGTCGGGCATCTACTCAAACATTCTCAGCGAAATGTCCACCGCACGGGTTTCCATTGTAAACAACAACCTGTCCAATGTCATGAAATATCTGGCGGTGATAAATCTGGTCTTTATGCCCATAAATGTACTTACCGGCATCGGCGGCATGTCCGAATTTACCATGATGACCGACGGCATCTGGTGGCCCTATGCATACAGCGGATTTTTTCTGGCAGCGGTCATCATCGGGTACATAACCTTTATCGTGGTCAAACGTATCGGCGTTGGTTCCCATAAATAAAGGAGGCAGAACTGATGAAAAAGCATAAGAAAAACAGCAAAAAAAACACCAAATATATCAAGTCTTCTGAAGCCAAAAAACAGCGGGCGGTACAATTTTTCGACCGCTGCACGCTCTTTCTGCTGTTGGTGGTCATCGCTTCGCTGGCGCTCTGTTTTGAAAAACCTTATGAGCTGGAAAAAGCCTCCATCCACGGTCCGGCGTTGTGGTTTCTGCATCTGGCGGCATGGCCCATACTCTTTCTGCCGGGCTTGATCAATAATTTGAGTTTTGTGCATAACACCACGGCTATGAAATACCTGATCAACGATAATCCGGCGCTGATATTGGCGCTGCTTGCCGGATTGCTTATCGCCATACTGTGGCTGATAATCCGGCGCTATGGGTTGAGCTGGTTCGGCGTTGGCGGGATGCGCTCGGCGGGTCATTTTATGCTGATATTTGCCTGCTGGGGGGTATTGCAGCTGATAATTTCGGCAGTGATCGTTTTGCAGGACACCAATTCGCTGATACCCTTCCACAGCGCCAAAACCGTTAAAAATTCCGCAACCCCGGCTCCGGCAGATATTCCGGCAAAAAGTAAATAAAATACTATGAGTCATACCATACACCGCAGCGGAGATCTGCTGGATCTTATGACCGGAAAATTTACCGGACACAATATTGAAGAAGCTTCAGCCGAAGCCGTTGCCATTATTGCTGAATTGCTGGAGTGCAACCGGCTGCAAGCCAAACTTGACCGTAACCGGGTGATAACTCCGGAACTTTATCAGCGCGCCTTGCAGATCATTGAGCGGCGGTTGAACAACGAACCGTGGCAGTATATTTTTGAACGGGCATATTTCCGGGATCTGGTTTTGCAAGTAACTCCGGCGGTGCTGATCCCCCGCCCGGAAACGGAACTGCTGGTGGAGTGGTGCATAAAAAATCTGCCGCAGCACGGCAGTCTGCTGGATGTGGGAACCGGCTCCGGCGCCATAGCTGTTGCCATGGCAAGCGAAAGAACAGATTCGCAAGTGACAGCTTGCGATGTAAGCATCGAGGCGTTGCAAGTGGCACAAAAAAATGCAGAAAATTCGGCGCCCGGCAGAGTAAAATTCCTGCAAAGCGACCTCTTTGAGGCTTTGCCGGATGCAAAGTTTGATATTATCGCAGCCAATCTGCCTTATGTTACCGAAAGCGAATACCTTGAGTTATCGCCGGAAGTCCGTGATTTTGAGCCGAAACTTGCCCTTACCTCCGGTCAGGACGGTTTGGATCTGATCCGGCGGATAATTGCCGAAGCGCCGGAACATCTTACGCCCCACGGGGCAATGATATTGGAAATGAGCAGTTTTCAAACCCCGATCGCTGCCGGTATCATGCAAACAAGTCTGCAATGGACTGCCATAGAAATAATCCGCGATTACACCGGGCGCGACCGCTTTGCTGCCGCCCGCTTGCGATAAAATAAAATGAGGCATGAGCTATGAAATTAAAAGAGTCTTTCAAACCGAATTCCGGAGCCGGAGCGTTCTTTTTCAGTATTCTGCTGTGGGGTATTGGCGTAGGGTGCTTTGCTGCGGCAATGAACAATTTTCTTGCCGATATATACCACATGAACAGCGTGGAACGTGGCTGGCTGGAGTTCTTCCGGGAGCTGCCGGGGCTGGCGCTGGTCTTTCTGCTGGCATTGCTGCACAAAGTCAGCGATTGGAAGATCATCCGGCTGGGCACAATGATCTCCATGGCAGGCGCAGCATTGCTGCTGCTGCCGGCCAACAAGATCGCAGTGGTGGCGGTTATCATGATCTGGAGTCTGGGCGAACATCTGGTCATGCCCATACGCTCGGCGGTGGCTATGCAAGTGGCAAAGGCTAATTGCGAAGGTCGTTCGCTGGGGCTGCTTTCCAGCGTAATGAACTTCGGGGCGGTTGCCGGCAGTCTGCTGGTGGCGCTGATATTTTACATTGGTACGGTTTATCTGGATCAAAGCGAAGAACTCCTGTTCAACGCTTTGTGGATATTGATAATCGTACTGATGCTGGCAAGTACGGTCAGCACTTTTACTGCCCGTATCCGGGAGCAGCCCTCCAAGCGGCCGCGACTCTATTTCCACAAAAAATTCAATAAATATTATGCGCTGGAACTTTTCTACGGGGCGCGCAAACAGATCTTCCTGACCTTTGCGCCTTATGTTTTGATCAAAGAGTATGGATTTTCCACCGCAGCGATGGCATTTTTGCTGGGGGTTTGCGCTTTCATCAATATTTTTGCGGCTCCGGCGATCGGCAGACTGACCGACAAGTGGGGCTGCCGCAATATCATGATCTACGACACAGTAGTGTTGTTTTTTGTCTGTCTGGCATACGGTTTTGCCGGCAGGATATGGGCAATGCAAACAGCGTTTTATGTGGTCTGCCTGAACTTTGTGCTGGATGCCATAATCAGCACAACATCCATGGCGGCAAATATTTATGTAAAAAGCCTGGCAGATGACAGCGATGAACTTACTTCCACGCTTTCCACGGGTATATCAATCAACCACCTGATCGCCATAATCACCGCTCCGCTGGGGGGCTGGATATGGGTAACGTTCGGGGTGGAATATCTCTTCAGCTTCGCAGCAGCAATGTCGGTGGGCAATACACTATTTGCCATGACCATACCCAAAACAAACTTGCTCTGTTCAGATAAAAATTGATACGGGAGCCTTGAGGAAGAGAGGAAAGAGCTTTTACTGGCTTCAATATCTGTTCTGTTTATCAACTGATATTGGGAACAGAGCGAACAAAATAAAAAAATTTGCCGGAAAGATATTGCAATATTCTCAAGCTATGCTATGGTATTCAGGAACTTGCAGGTGTTTTTCGCAGTC
The DNA here is from genome assembly GCA_017504585.1 of Lentisphaeria bacterium. Taxonomy (GTDB): domain Bacteria; phylum Verrucomicrobiota; class Lentisphaeria; order Victivallales; family Victivallaceae; genus SIG78. Next base: position 21,167 of record JAFVQX010000141.1, on the reverse strand, counting down.
AACATCAGCAAAACTTTACAACAATAAGGTATTGGTTATGAAATTAAAGACTTTTGCATTTCTGTTCAGCGGATTGATTTTGCCGGTGCTTAATGGTCAGACACCGGCCGATGCGATCAAAAATTATGTATCATTTTTGCAAGCTGACAGCACCGGCGATCTGGCAAAGTACAAGAGCTGTTTTGCGCCCGAAGAACGGGACAGCATCCGGAGCTTGCCGGAATTCAACGCAGCCGCAGCTTTCAGCAACGGCAAGATCACGGTATTGGAAGATACCCGCTTCGGCTTGCTGCACGAGATCCGTTTCCGGGAAGAAGCATCAGGACTTTGCGACAGTGTGGTGCTCAAACAACAGGATGGCAAATGGTATATCAGCAACACCTTTACCGGCAAACTCAAAGCCGACCTGACCGACGATTGTGCCGAAAAATTGACCGGTCTTTATGAAAATCTCGAAAATTATGCCCAAAAACATAACAGCATCTTCCCCCAAGGCAATGATGCCGCCGGCTGGCAGGAATTGTTGAACAGCCGGGAGATCAAAGACAGCAGCGCAACCCGCTGCCCCCAGAGCAATGCACAATACAAATATATCGGCAAACGTTCTCTGGACTCCGATCCGCTGGCACCGCTGGCTTATTGCCCGCACCACTACCATAGCGGCAGTACATTCAATGTGCTGCGGGTAAACGGCAAAGTTCTTGCGGGCAATGCCAACTCCAATAAAGTTGTGCAAATCGACCGCAAACAAATGTTTGCCAATACAGCACCCCGACTGGCGCCGCTGGCATTTGCCCCCGCCCGGACAACGGCAGGAAACAACGACGGCAATTCGCCGTTTATCGACAATTTGATCGTCAGACCAACTGCCGCAGTTCCGGCACAAACTGCAGCGCCGGCAATTCAGGCACCAGTTCCGAAGCCGGAACCGCCGCCATTGGTGCTCAAAGCTCCCAAACACTGGCTCAAAGGTCCGACGCCCGACTGGTACATACATTTTGACGATGCAGTTGCCGCTGCAAAACGTTCCGGCAAACTTATTTACGCATTATGCACCGGTTCGGACTGGTGTCCGCCATGTATGAGGTTGGAAAAAAACATCCTGAGCACCAGAGAGTTTCAGGATTTTGCCAAAAAGCACCTCATATTGCTTTTTGTCGATCTGCCGCGCCGCAAGCCGACTCCCCCCGATCAGAAAGCGTACAACAGACAGCTGTCAAGCGAAATCAACTTCGGCAACTATGTACCTTCCATAATGCTGCTTTCCAGCGAAGGCGGAGAGCTTGAAAAGATCACCAACCGACTGGATACCGCAAGCCACATAGCGCATATTACTGATTTACTGAAAAAGCATGATAAAAACTTTGGTTCAAGAGCTTCCGCCACAGTCAGCACACCAGCAGCGCAAGGCAGCAGCGCACAACCGGCCGCGCCCGCCAACGGCTGGATAACTGTGGAGAAACCCGCTGCCCCGCAAGCTCCGGCAGCTGCCGCCAGCAAAGCGCCGGATCCGCCGATGGATTGGCTCAAAGGGCCTCACGGCTGGTTCATAACCTGGGAAAAAGCTGCCGAAGAAGCTAAAAAGCGCAACAAAAAGATCCTTGCGCTCTCCACCGGTTCAGACTGGTGCCCCTGGTGCATAAAGCTGAAGAAAGATGTGCTGGATAGCATCGACTTCAAAGCTTTTGCCGAAAATAATCTGGTACTGCTTTACATTGACAAACCCTCCGCCCGCGCTTCCATGCCGGAAGCCCAGAAGTCATACAATGCTCAGTTACGCAAAAAAATACAACTGCAAGGTTTCCCCGTAACAGTGCTTTACACCGCTGACGGCAAAAGGCTTGGTGCTGTAAGAGGCTACATGCCGTTAGGTAAATATATGGATGAAGTAAAAAAACTGGTGGGTAAATAAGCTTTTTTTCACTCATCGGGCGCGGCAATGAATTCGCTGTCAAACTCGTTGCCGGGTCGATAGTTCAAATCCGGTTCTTCATCCAGAGTCTGATATATAACGTCCAGATTATATCCCCGATTGGCAAGAAAGCGGAACGCTTTTTCGCGGCGCTTGCGCCAATCGGGTTCGTTTTTCCAGCTGGAGAGTTTGCTTTTCAAAGCTGTTTTGCAGGAATTTTCTTCATCACCAGCAATATTTTCCAGCGCTTTTCTGGCAGCGTCGCCCGTCAGACCATGGCGATAAAGTTCCATAGCGATCCTCCGGGGGCCCCGGCCGCGGGAGCTCTGACTTTGGGCAAAATCTCCGGCAAGGGCTTCGTCGTTGACTAAACCATATTCCCGGCATTTGGCAATTACATCGTCGATCTCGCTTACGGGGTAATGGAGCTTATTGAGTTTTTCGCGCAGCTTCCTTTCGCTGTACCACTTGGCATCCAGCCAGCGCAAGGTCTGCTCCCATGCGGAAATATCCTTGCGGGGGCGGCGGGATTTTTTTGCTGCATTATCCGGATAATTTTCTTGCATTTTTCTACTCCTCGTGCTAATTTAACACCAGTTTCCGGCAAAGGCAAACCAATCGGATGACAAACTTGCAAAAAGTTTATGTTTGTGCAACAAAATGCCGGATCTACTTTTCAAAAAAAAGAAAAAACTTTATTCGATGTTTGATGACGATACAATCGCAGAATTGCAGCAAAGCGCCCTGATGTTTCTGGCCGAAAATCTGGATAAGCATTACACTTATCACAATGCAGAACACAGCCGGGAAGTGTGTTCTGCTGTCAGGGAGTTTCTGCATTATTTTGATACAACACCTGAAAACAGCCGGGCGCTGATCGTTGCCGCCGTATTCCACGATTTCGGCTACCTTGTGCGCAGTCAGAACAACGAAGCGCTGGCCCTGCCCTATATGCAGGAATTCGGCAAACGCTTTGCGCTGCCGGAACGGCTGCTGACCCGGGCAAACGATCTGATTTTGGAAACAGTCTACCCGTATGCGCCGCATACCCGGGAGGGAATGCTGCTTTGCGACGCGGATATAGAGTATATCGGACGAAGCTGTTTTTTCAGCAAAGCCCAGCTTTTCCGGCAGGAATTATCTGGCGAAAACATCCACTTCAGCGACCGGGATTTTATGCTTCTTGAAATAAAGTTTCTGGAAGAAAACAGTTTTTTCACCCCTGTTTGCCAAAAACTCCGCTCGGCGGGCAGATTGCAGAATTTGCAGCAGCTCCGCACTATGTTTGAAGAAAAAACTTACCAGATCTCACGCTGAAAGCAATACAAAAAAATGAAAAAGTCTTTACAAGGATACAGCAGCTACGAAATAATCCGGGAACTTGCCGCCGGCGGCATGGGTTCCGTTGCCCAAGCCAAGCTCAAAGGAGTGGAGGGTTTTGAAAAAGTCGTTGCCATAAAAACTCTGCTGCCGCGTTATGCCAACGATCAGGAATTTGTCAAGCGGTTTGTTTTTGAAGCCAAACTGGTGGCAAATCTGGTCCACGAAAATATCGTGCAGATCTATCAGCTCAACAAAATTGACAACGAATACTTTTTTGTACTGGAGTTTGTCGATGGTATATCGCTGTATGATTTTATTGAATTCCACCGGGTAATGGAGCGCCGGCTGCCCACGCAATTGGCGGTATTTATCGCCTCCCGGGCGGCCCGGGCGCTGGCTTACGCCCACAGCCGCCGTGATCCGGATGGCGCACCGTTGAACATAATCCATTGCGATATATGTCCCCACAATATACTCATCAACAAAGAGGGTGTGCCCAAGATCACCGACTTCGGGATCGCCAAAGCCGCCACATTGAAAAAGAGCAATGTAATATCCGGAAAACTTGCGTTTATGTCGCCGGAGCAATGCCATTCGCCGTGGAAAATAACTTTTGCCTCCGATATTTACTCGCTGGGCGTAGTGCTTTTTTATATGTTGAGCAACCACTACACCCGCGATGTCCACGCCGATAAAAATGCCATCATTGAGCAAATACGCAACAATTATGTCAATTACAGTGCCCTGCCCGATGATCTGCCCGACGCTTTGCTGACGATCCTCCGCAAAATGCTGGCGACCGATCCGGCAGACCGTTACGAAAGCTGTGCCGATCTGGCGCGTGAGCTGGAGTATTATATCTACAAGGACGGCTATGGCCCGACGATCGTATCGCTGGCGGATTACATGAAAGATTTTATGCCGGGGCGTTTTGCCCAACACCATGCCGAAATTCATAAGACCCGGCTGATCGCCCCCGCAAACAGCAATACTGAAACAGCGGTGCTGGATGGTGAATGATCTTGCTCAAACGCCGGAGATCCGCAAGATAATCCATATAGATATGGATGCATTTTTTGCGTCAGTCGAACAACTGGATCACCCGGAGTGGCGCGGTCTGCCGGTGATCGTGGGCGGCACTCCGGAACAGCGTGGTGTGGTCAGCACCGCCAGTTACGAAGCGCGCAAGTTCGGGATCCACTCTGCCATGCCGGCAAAAACCGCCCGCAGACTCTGCCCCAACGGCATATTCGTACAGGGGAACATGCGCCGTTACCGGGAAATATCCCATACTGTCCGGGATATTTTCCACGAAGTGACCGACATGATCGAACCGCTTTCGATCGATGAAGCTTTTCTGGATGTTACCCGCAACAAACTTGAAGAACCTTCTGCTACTAAAGTTGCGCTTTTTCTGCAAAATCGCATCCGGGAAGTCACCGGGCTGACCGCATCAGCAGGGGTGTCGTTCAATAAATTTCTTGCCAAAATAGCCAGCGACTGGCGCAAACCGGCAGGCCTGACGGTCATAACGCCCGCCCGGGCTGAAGAGTTTATTTTTCAGCTCAAAATCGAAAAATTTTATGGTGTTGGCGAAGCCACCGCCAAACGTTTTCATGAGTTGAAAATTACCAATGGCAAAGAACTCCACGCGCTGGGCTTGGATAGTCTGGTACACCATTTCGGTAAACAGGGGGTCTTTTATTATAACATAGTGCGGGGCATCGATCCCCGGCCGGTGGAACCACGGGAAAGCCGCAAATCGCTGGGGCGGGAGATCACCCTTGCCCACGACCTCAAAGATATGATCGCCCTGAAAGAACTTCTGCACCGGCTGGCAGCTAAAGTATCGCAACTGCTGCTGCGGGAAAAACTTGCCGGACGCACCATAACGCTTAAGATCCGTTACGAAGATTTCTCCACCATAACCCGCAGCATCACACTCCCGGCAACAGTCAGTCAGGCGGAAGCTCTGGAAAAAACCGCCCTGGTACTTCTGGAACGCACCGAAGCCGGACAAAAGAAAATCCGGCTCATGGGGTTGAGTGTATCCAACTTTCCGGAAGGAAATAATCCGGAATTTGTGCAAATGGAGCTTCCGCTGGATTGGTAATATTGCCATTGTGCGTTATATTATAAAAGTGTTTATTCAACAACCCGGCTGCAGCAACCATTTTATATTGTGGGCAACTGCACAAAAACAGGAGATTTTTTATGGGGATTTTTGAAGCTATCATGCTGGTTTGCTTCGGCGCCAGCTGGCCGGTTTCCATTGTCAAAACCTACAAAGTCAAGAACCCGGTGGGCAAAAGCATCGGTTTTCTGCTGTTGATAATCATCGGCTACGTTGCCGGTATCTTAAACAAGATCTTCGGCAGCATGGACTGGGTGCTGTGGCTTTATGTGCTTAATCTGGTGATGGTTTCCGCCGACCTCTTTCTGGTCATTTACTATCGCAAATTGCGCAAAAGCGGCAAACTTGCTTGAAAAAAATCCAGTAATTACAATGCGCTGTTCCGGCGCATAAAAAACGGTGCGGAGGATCATTGCGATCTCTGCACCATTTTTATATTTTGAAAATTATCCGGTTTGACTTACGCCTTGAAATCTTTCAGCGCCTTGATGGACTCGGCGATAACATTGTCGCCGGTTTCCGGCGCCCAGACCGTTCCGGCGTCGGCTTCGTAGCCGCCTTTGGGGAAATCGCTGGCTATGGGCAGATAGCACTCGTACCCCGCAGTACAGCTGACCACTGCTGCATCGGGATAGACTTCCCGGATGCCTTTGCCGATGGCGGTCAGGACTTCAAAGGGCAAGCCCACCAGCACCCGGTCGCCCAACTGCATAAGCTGGATGGAAAGATCGGCTTCGGTGCCGTTGAATTCGTGGTAAATGCTGTGCATCATACCGGTCATATAAAACTCCCGGCTGTAAGTGGAGGTGCTTTCGGCTTTTTGGAGTTCCTCCGCCCAGAGTTTATCAATAGTTCCGGCGGTAAGACCTTTCATCATTTCAGATTTTACATGCAGATTTCTGGTGGCACATTTCAGCGTAAAATCAGTCGTATCCCGGAAAGTTCTGCCTGCCAGCCGGATGCTGGATGCCATAACCTGACCGATATCTTTGCGGGATTCTTTCTGCCGCTGCATGGGTACTACATCGCCGGCGGTACCCAGCAGGAAGAATGCCGGGCAGCCCAGTTTTTCTTCGGTATAACGCTTGAAATACCCGGGGTAGTCTGCCGAAATACCGTAGCTGTTATATCCGCCGGTGACCGGGTGACAGCCGTAACGGGCAAGGACGCCTTTAGGGGCATTGCCCCGCATAAACTTCCACACATGCATAACGGTATCGATTTCCGAAAAATCGTAATTTTCCGGATCAGCGGGGTAAGTGTAGTTGGTGGTAACTTTGCCGTCGGCTTTGCGGACGGTGCGGCGGTTGAAGGCTATGCTGCTGACCGGGATATCGGCTTGCAGCAGTTTGACTTCTTCCAAATCAGCAATGGCGTGTTTTACTGCCGGAACAACTTTGCTCAACCAGAAGTCAAAGTACTGGCGGTCAGCCGGATAATCCCCCAGCTTCAATTCGCCGCCGGTGGTATAAATGGTGTAGCCGTTAAAGTTAGGTGCAAAGTGCGTATGGCTGCTGGAAACCATGATATTGGGGTAGTCAATGCCAGTTTCAGCGGCGATAGCTTTGTAGATTTCCAGCATATCCGGCAGCTTGATGCCCAGACCGTCCACGGTCAGGATCAGGCTTTTCACACTATCTTGTTCCAAAGCTATAACGCCGACTTCGATTGGTTCTTCCACCTCATCGGTCAAACGGTTCCGACTGGCATACCCCCGCAGATAAGTAGGAAAAGCGGGAGTAACATCAGCTTTGGCACAACCCATTTTAAACATAACAAAGACCTTTCATATCGTATGTTTTAAACAAAAAAAAGAGTTTTACTGTATAATCTAACAGCAAAACCCTTTTTGTCAAGGTCACAAATATTTTTATTGGCACAATTTCAAAAGAAATCTTCCTTTTTGAAGCGGTAACTCCGGCAGCAGAAGTTGCACTTTATTTCGGGCTCGGGGCGTTCTTCAAAGAGTTTTTCCAAATCCTTTTTGCCCAATACCGTCATAGCCCGACGCATACTTTCTTCGCTGCAGCGGCACTGCCAGCGGGGTTTTACGCCGGTGGTAAAAACACATTTACTTGCATCAAATTCGGGGACATTTGCCACATGCGCCAACTCGGCGAGCATGGTTTTCAGTGCTTTTTCCGGCTCATTATCAAAATCCAGTTTATTGCGTATCTCGCTGGCGGCAGCACCGTGCATGGCATTACGCAGATTGCTGAAAACTTCCAGATCGCAATCCGGCATTGCCTGGAGCATAAGTGCCGACATGCGTTTGACCGGGCGCTGCGGATCGCCCTGATACTCTGCCCAGGTACGGATCTCGGTTTCGATCTGATTGCTTACGCAAAAGAAAAACGCCAGATCGTTTGCCGGGTCTGCCAGCGGGGCACGGGTTTGACCGGAATTCAATATCTTACCGTCGGGCGTGGAGCGTGTTACATAGATCATGCCGTCGTTGTCGCCATAGAGTTCGCCCAGCTCGCCAGAGCCGCCATCCAGCGGGTGCGGGGCAAAGGGTACGCCCCTTATGGCACCATCGGCAGCAGACTCAATGATCATACCCCGCAAAGTGCCGGGGTATTCGCAGCGTATGGAAAAGCGGTCGCCCTCGTCCAGCATGGCAGCAGATACCGCCGCCGCACTCAAAGCGTTGGCAAAAGCCATTGCCGCCGCCGGGTCGGTATCGTGGGTGGTGATCCCGGCGTTGACCAAATCGGTGGTTTCCGCCCAGACTGCACGCAGATTAAGCGTGGTGTGCAAACCTCTTATCAGGCAATCCTGTTCCATTATCTCTCCCAAAAATTTGCAGACAGTGTTTTGAAAAACTTCAACGCCGCCATGTATGAAAATGGGGCGTTGGCTCAATAGACTTTATTCAACAGAATTTTGTTGCATCACAAAACGCGTTCGATAGTGATTTCCGGGTCGATCTCTTCGCGGAGCACCCGTTCCAGACCGTTTTTGATGGTCATAGTTGCGTGGGGGCAGCCGCCGCAGGCACCCCGCAATTTGAGCTGCACAAGTTTGCCTTCGATCTTGACGATCTCCAGATCGCCGCCGTCGGCCTGGAGGAATTGACGCATTTCGTTCAAGCGGGCAGTGATTTTATCAGCTAAATTTTCCATTTTTATTTGCCTTTTCTCTTTATATTGGTGTATAGTATACATTATATTGTTTAAATTAACCCATTGCCGACGGCAATGCAAATTTTTCAACTCAAATTACGGAAAAAAAGTCATGATCATCGAAACTTTGAATCTGGACGGTGTGGTCTGCACCGGAGCCGCTATTCCTACACCTAACGCCACTTTGCTGGTCATCAATGCACCAAATGGCCTGCTGGGCTGCGGATATTTCAGCTTGGCTACTGCCGACAAGCTCAACGATGCTCTGGCGGTGGTGCGGGGCGTCAGCAATTTTGACGATATGCTCAACGCCAAAGTCTGCGAAGTATCTGCTGCCGCTGAAAAACTTGGTATTGCAGCAGGCATGAGCGGCAAAGACGCCCTCAAACTTATGAAATAAGGTTTTGCCGGCTTTATGAAAGTCATTGCGGACGATAAAATACCGTTCCTTAAAGGGGTGCTGGAGTCTGAAGGTATTGAAGTAACTTACCTTGCGGGAGCCAAAACCACCGCCGACGATGTTGCCTCTGCCGATGCACTTATAACCCGCACCCGCACCAAATGCAATGAAGCATTGCTGAAAAATTCAGCTGTCAAATTCATTGCTACCGCCACCATCGGCTTTGACCATATAGATACTGATTATGTGGAAAAAAAAGGCATCCATTGGACCAACGCTCCCGGCTGCAACAGCTCCAGCGTAGCTCAATACCTTACAAGTTTACTGCTGAATCTGGCAGTAAAGTACAACTTTTCCCTTGCCGGTAAGGTTCTGGGTGTTGTGGGCGTGGGCTATGTGGGCAAAAAAGTTGCCGCCGTGGGCAAAGCGCTGGGTATGGAAGTATTGCTCAACGACCCACCCCGGGCAAGAGCCGAAGGCAGCAAAAATTTTGTGGATTTGTCTGTTATTGCCGAAAAAGCGGATATTATCACCATACATGTACCTCTGGAGTTTGAGGGGATCGACAAAACTTTCCACCTTGCCGACAGGGATTTTCTTGCTCAACTCAACAGCCAGCAGTTTCTGATAAACGCCTCCCGGGGCGAAGTGGTGGATAACATTGCATTGCATGATGCGTTGAAAGCTGGTTCCCTTGCCGGAGCTGTGCTGGATGTGTGGGAAAATGAGCCTGAAATAGATTTGGAACTCTTGAAGCTGCTTGACTATGCCACACCACACATTGCCGGATACTCCACCGACGGCAAAGCCAACGGTACGAGTATGAGCGTAAATGCACTGGCAAAGTTTTTCAATTTAAGTAAACGCTTGCAGAAGTGGTATCCGGAAACTGTGCCGGTACCGGAAAAAACTGTTATTGAGTGTCCGGCAAATGGTTCTTTGGAAGAAAAACTGTTGTATGTGGTAAGTCAAAGCTACAACATTGCTGATGATACAAATCGTTTACGCAACACACCGCAAGAGTTTGAAAAACTCCGGGGCAACTACCCCTTACGCCGGGAGTTCGGTATTTTTACGGTAGTAAATGCCGATAAGCTATGTGCAGAAATATTGTCAAAACTGGGTTTTCAACTCAAATAAATTTTTGCTATGGGAAAAACAGCTGATAAATTGCAGAAGTTTTGCCGGATGCTCTTTCTGGCAACCATATTTCTGCTGCCCTTGAAGATGGGCTCCATGCTGCTGCCGGGGGTGCCGCACAGCTATCCGGCAGAAGTTTTTGATCTTGTGATAAATCCCCTGCCCCCCTCGGCTTTTGCCATCTGGTCGGCAGTGCTTTTGCTGTTGGCACTTGGGTCATACGGTTTTCCGGCAAAACTCTCGTGGAAAGATCCGGCAGGCAAACTGCTGGGGCTTTTTCTGCTGCTGCCATTGACAGCCTTGCTGGGATTTGTCAATCCGGATAATTGGGAAAGTGCGGTTATTGAGTTTGAGTATCTTTTAAGCGTGGCAGCATTTGCCGCAGCTTCAGCGATCGTGATTTTCAGCGAACCTGTGGAGTTCCGCAATAAAGTAATGAACACGCTTGCTGTTGGAACTCTATGCACAGCGCTGGCGGGAGTTTACCAATATTTTTACGGCTTTGAGGAGCTGAAAAAATTTATTGAAGAACAGGAAAAACTCCATAATATCAAGTTCCCCATGGAGCTGAAAGCCCGGGCTTATGATGTTAGAACTTACGCTACTTTCACCTTTGCTTCGGCACTGGCGGGCTTTCTGGCTCTTGCCGGAACCTTGACCGTGGTGCGTTCATTCCGGGCGGGGAGCAGGTTTGAACCCGTCAAGCTCTCGCAAAAAATCTTTACTGTGTTGGCGATAATTCTGGTTTTCGGCATATTTTTGACCACCAAAGGCAGAAGTGCATTTTTATCGGTGATCGTTGCGGGAGCTTTAAGTGGTTTTCTGCTGCTCAAAAGCCGGAAAATCAAAGTCTTGCTGGCGATTTCGGCAATATTGGCGATCACTGCCGGAGCGTTTTATATCCACTACGCCGGGCGGGGCTTCGGCTCCATGACCGAACGGGTGGGCTATTTGCAAACCAGTGCCAAGATGCTGGGGGAACACCCGATCTTTGGTGCCGGTTGGGGCAGTTTTACTTATAACCATGCTCTTTACAAAAACTTCGGCAACGAGGAGCTTGCCAAAGATCCGCACAATATGATCGCTGCCTTTGCCTCCCAAACCGGGATTCCCGGCGGCTTGGCGGTAACGATACTTTTACTCTACACGCTTTATTGTGCCGCCAGACGGTTGAAAAATATCTTTGCGTGGGAAAATCTGGCGATATTCTTCGGCTTGAGTGCATTTTCTCTGCATATACTTATGGATTTGGATTGGCAGGTACCGGCTTTGATAGCGTATTACATAATCTTTGCCATGCTTGCCCTACCGGAAAATAAGTGTGATCAAGTGCAAAAATCCAAACTCCCGGCAATACTCTTTGCTCTGCTGGGGGCAGTTGCTCTGGCTGGCGGAGTGCATTGGGCGTTATACGAAAACTCTTTCGGAAAAATGCTGGCAGCCTCCGGGCAGGAAGCTGGAGTTTTTCAAGAGCCAAAAAGCAGTTACGAAGTGGATGTGCTTGCAGAAAAAGCGTTGAAACTTGCCCCGTATTCAGCAAGCATTTACAATGCCTGGGCGTTGGATAAAATGCGCCGGAGCGACTTTGAAGCATCTGAAAAACTCTTCTTGAAAACCCTTGAACTTGCGCCCCGTTCCAACGCTGCCCACAAAAGTTTAAGTAAAGTATACGATTTGCTCGGCAAAAAAGAGTTGGCAAAAAAACATGCCGACATTGCCGATAAATTGTTCCCATACCGTAAAATATTGCTAATGTCTCAAATTTTGTGAAACTGAAGTGTTAAATTATATCATTTAAAATCATAGATAAATCACACAAGTTATGACTTGTCAAAACCGCCAAGACTATAGCTTGCCTCCGGTGGATACAGCGTGCGGCAAGGTCGAGTTTTGCAATGCCATGCCCGAGGGATCCGGCTTCGTTTTACTACGCCGTGCGAAGGTGTACCTTTCGATCCGCCTTCGCATAAAGCTACGGCGGACAAGCCGAGGTGCGGGGTTGCAGCAAGGCTCGAGATTGCCCGCGATGTGCCACCGTACTTTGATTGCTTACAAATTTCAGGACAATAACAAATATTATTAGATAAAAAGAAAGGATAAAACAAATGAGTGAACAACTTTTCTGCGGCTGGGCACGCACCGATATCACCCCCAAAGTGCCGGTATCGCTGGCGGGTTATTTCAATATCCGTATGTGGGATAAAGTCCTTGACCCTCTGGAAGCCCGTGCCATCGTTTTCAAGCAGGGGGAAAAATATGCCGGGATCGTCAACCTCGATCTGGTAAGTTCTGCCCAGATCCTCATTGACCGGATTTGGCCCAAGATCGCAGATTTGACCATGTTCAGCAAAGAAAATCTGCTTTTCTGCTCGACTCATACCCACACCGGGCCCGAGATCCGCTCCAACCATCTTGCCGGTTCCGAAGAGTGCGGCGAAGATATTGCCAAGGCGATCGCTCAAGCTCTGCGGAACGCTCTTGCCGACTTGCAGCCGGTGGACGGCATGGTGCAGGGCGAAACTTACGACAACCGCTTTATTTTCAACCGCCGCTACTGGATGAAGTCCGGCGGCGTGGTGACCAACCCCGGCAAATTCAATCCCGACATCCTGCGGCCCGAAGGCACGGTGGATGCAGAGATACCTTTGATCGGCATCAAACGCAACGGCAAGCTGGCTTTGCTTTTTGCCAACATCGTCAACCACAGCGACACCATTGGCGGCAACGGCGTATCTGCCGACTGGCCCGGCTTCACCCGGCGGATAATCGAGTCGCAGATGGCGGAAGGTTTTATGTTTGTACCCATTATCGGTACAGCAGGCAATATCAACCACTTTGATGTGGCAAGCCACCTCAACCAGACTTGCTACGCCGAAGCTGAACGCATCGGTTCGGGTATTGCCGCAACCATCCTCAACGCCATTGATACCATGAAACCTTGCTGCGAAATGCCGTTGGAAACCCGCTTTACGGAATTGTACTGCCCCGCCCACGAAGTCAGCGACGCTGAATACGCCGAAGCCGCTGCCACCGTGGAGAAATACAAAGATGAGCCGGATGTATCCAAAGCTGACGATCTTACCAGCGAAGACCTTGCCAAAAAAGTCCCCAAAGTTCTGAAATACTTTGCCCAGCAGGTCTTGCTGCTGCGCGATGAACCCAAAAACGCCAACTTCCCGCTGCCGGTGATCATGGTCAACGGCACCGCTTTTGTGGGCGTACCCGGCGAACCCTTTGTGGAGATCGGTCTGGAGATCCGCAAACGCATTTTCAACGATTTTCGCACCATGGTTGCCGGTCACGGCCCCACCGGTCATGCCAAACTGGGCGGCGGCTACATGCCCAACACTTGGAACTACGGCAGAGGCGGCTACGAAACCACCGGCCGCAGCAATCCTTTCAGCTGCAAAGCCTCCGAAATGCTGCTTGACGCCATGAACAAAATGGCAAAACGGAGCTGATCATGCCAGAGTTACCGGAAGTTGAAACTATCGGGCGGGCTCTCAAAGAGTATCTGTCGGGTAAAAAAATCTGCAAAGTAAATGTTTTTACCCCCCGCTTGCGGGAGCCTTTGGACTCTTTAAAAAACCCGGAATTATTGGGTAAAAAAGTCCTTGATGTCAGACGGCGGGGTCGTTATCTGATTGTGGAGCTGGAAGACACCTTTGCTTTGCTTATGCATTTTGGCATGTCAGGCGTGCTGAAGACCATTCCGCTGGATGTTCCCCGGGCCAAGCACGAACATGTTATCTTTGATCTGGGCAACAACGAAAGTTTACGCTTTGAGTGCCCCCGCAGGTTCAGTTTGCTTAAATTTATAAAGCTGCCCAGCCCCGGCGCCACCCCGCCCGAACTGGACAAGCTGGGGGTGGAGCCTTTGAGCGACGACTTTAATGCCCAATACTTCTGCAAATGTGCCAAAAAGCGGCAAATCTCTCTTAAAGAGTTTGTTATGGATAACAATGTAGTTACCGGTGTGGGGAATATCTACGCAACCGAAGCCTTGTTCAACACCCGCTTGTCGCCCCTGCGGAAAGCTTGTGATGTAACAAAAGCTGAAGCAGAAAAACTCATTGCCGAAATCAAGGTCATACTGCTCAAAAGCATCGCTTCCGGCGGTACCACCTTTTCCGACTACCGGCAGCTGGATGGCTCCACCGGGAAATATGTCCTTGAGCTGAACGCCTACGGTCAGACCGGCAAAAACTGCCCCAACTGCGGCAAGCCTTTTGCCAGCATAAGACAGGGCGGCAGAACCACGGTATATTGTCCGGAGTGCCAAAAGTAAAGGCGACCAGCCAGCAGTTTTTTTACTTTCTGCCCAGTTTTTTCAGCACATACTGCACAACCGGCATCTTTTCCGGGTGGTTGTCGGGCATATTTTTAAGTATCTCCACAGCCTCAAAAAGTTTGTAACAGGCATCCTCATAGCTCATATTGCCGATGGAGCTTATCAATCTTATGGCACGGTCGATGAGTTTTTTGTTAGTCACATCCACAAAGCTCATCCAGTTGCCGGTAACTCTGCCCAATCTGACCATGATACCGGTTGAAGCGGTATTGAGCACCAGTTTGACCGCCATGTGGGAGATCAGCTCCAGCGGAGATTTTTCCAAACGGCACTTGACCGCAAAGTCACCATTGCCTTCGCCGATGGAAAGCTCTCTGACGATGGGGAACAGACCTTTGACCTTATCGAAGGCATTCAGCAAAGCTGCGTTATCGTCGCCGCTGGAAAGAGTTACCAATACTGCCGCATCCCTGTCGGAAACGATCCGATCTTCCACCATTTCGCTGCCCACGGGGAACTTGAGCAGTTCCGCAGCGTTGATAAGCGGGGGATTTTTTATAACATTTTCGGGGGCATCCATTGCCACATAAAGCTCCTTTGACCACTGCAGACAGCGCAGCGGACGGCGGAAACTCTTTTCCCAAAGCTCGCTGGTGGGATAGATGGGATTTTTCACAAACGCCCACGGCCGTGCAGAAACTGTATCGTCGCACTTGCGGAAAGGCGGCAGCTTGAATGTGGGAGTCCGTTCCGTTGTATCAGTAAAAATATCCAAAAGAAAATCGTTGGCAAAGTAGGTCAGCAAATTGCCTTTGCCGCAGGTATCGGCCTCAAAGTCGATATAATCGGCGATCGCCTGAACTGATTTTTCGCTTTCCAGCTCATCCAACAGTGCTTCAAAAAGTTTGGCATGTTCCGGCACCGGACGCCCCAGCAGTTTGCAGACCGCAGTTTCCAACGCAGCTCCGGCAACAAGCTGCTCGCTGGTAGTTGCCTGCATACGGGTCGAACCGGCAAGAGCCATGGGGCCGCAGGAGAGATCCAGCACGCAAACCCGTTCATCGGTGATAGCTTTGCGGGAGCGTTCCAGGTGTTCGGCAAGAAGGTCAGCAGGGTTGTTGAAGAGCAGAAAACCCTTGCACTTGCGATCCAATGCTTCAAAAAGTGTACCCAGCACCGACGAGGTTTCGCCGCCTTCGGTAATGGCTACAAGCATATCATTTTCCTGCATATCCAGCTCTTTGACTTGCTGCCAGCCGAAACTCTGATAATCTTCAAAAAATTCCACCGCCCGCACCAGAGCGTAGTCGCCGCCGGTCATAATGCTGAAAACCTGATCGCTGTATTGGGCAAGTGCCGGATTTTTGGCACAGCACTCCCGGTACATGCTTTCCAGCAAAATACTCAATCTGCCGGTGGCTCCGCAGCCGGAAAATACCACCTTGCCGCCGGCGGTGAGAGTGTTGTAAATTTCATCGGCAAGTTTGCGGAATTTCTCCGACGCCAACACTTTTTTGGCCATGGCAAGCACATTGCGGTCGGGGCTTTGAAGATTTTTCACACCATGATATGAACTGCGGGCAAATTCTTTATCCAGATTTACCGTCAGCGGATTGGATTGTTCGGTGGGCAGAAACCCCAGATGAAACTGTTTTTCCAAAGTCATAAAATCTTCAGCATTTTTCCGGTATTGAGTACTCATTTTCATAACTCCGTGATTTTTAAATACAGCAAAATAGCATTTTCGTTACAGATACATCATAAAACGGACATTTTCAAGTACGATATTGCTGAAAAACATCGTTATATTGCTGAAAAATCGCACTGTCGGCAGTATAATCAACAGTTGACAGCTTGCGGATTTTCCACAGAAAACCCTATTTTTTCTGAAAGTAATATGAAAAAACTTGTTTTTACCGATTTTGCACGCTATATTAACTTGACAGTAAGGAGAATAACAAGTTATGGCCAACCGGATCATCGTTACCGGCGGCGCCGGTTTTATCGGCTCCGCAGTTGTACGGAATATAATCAATAATACCGCCGATGAAGTTTGTGTAGTTGATAAACTCACCTATGCCGGAAATCTGGAATCGCTGGCAGAAGTTTCCGCTTCCAGCCGGTTCCGCTTTGAAAGAGCTGATATTTGCGACCGGGCGGCGTTAGACAGGATCTTTGCAGAATTTGCCCCCACCCATGTAATGCATCTGGCGGCGGAAAGCCATGTGGATCGCTCCATCGACGGGCCGGGTGAATTTATCCAGACCAATATCGTCGGAACATATACCCTGCTGGAAGCGGCAAGAAAGTATTACAGCACACTGGATGACGGGGCTAAAGCAAACTTCCGCTTTCACCACATTTCCACTGACGAAGTTTACGGCGATCTGGAAGGTCCTGAAGATCTTTTCCGGGAAACCACGCCCTACGCCCCCAGTTCACCATATTCGGCAAGCAAAGCCGCCAGCGACCACCTGGTGCGGGCATGGAAACGAACTTTCAAGCTGCCCACGCTGGTAACGAATTGCTCCAATAACTATGGGCCATACCACTTTCCGGAAAAACTCATTCCGTTAGTTATCCTTCATGCACTTGATGGCAAAGAACTTCCGGTTTACGGCAAAGGCTTGCAGATAAGGGACTGGCTTTATGTGGAAGACCACGCCCGGGCACTTTATCTGGTGGCGACCACCGGTGTACCCGGCGAAACCTACAACATTGGCGGCTACAACGAAAAGCAGAATATCG
The DNA here is from genome assembly GCA_017504585.1 of Lentisphaeria bacterium. Classification (GTDB taxonomy): domain Bacteria; phylum Verrucomicrobiota; class Lentisphaeria; order Victivallales; family Victivallaceae; genus SIG78. The sequence goes on along the minus strand of JAFVQX010000141.1, from coordinate 4,094 downwards.
AAGTGGTAAAGACCATTTGCCGGCTGCTGGATGAGTTGCGGCCCCGCAGCGATAAAAAAAGCTATGCCGAACAGATAGTTTTTGTAACCGACCGCCCCGGTCACGACATGCGTTACGCCATTGATGCCGGCAAAATCACCCGGGAGCTGGGCTGGAAACCCCTTGAAACCTTTGAAAGCGGTATCCGCAAAACCGTGGAGTGGTATCTTGCACACAAAGACGACTGGTGTGCCCATATTTTAAGCGGCGAATATAAAATGGAACGGTTGGGCAAAGGAGAGTGAAAGTATGAAAGGTATTGTACTTGCCGGAGGAGCCGGAACCCGTTTGCACCCTATAACGTTGGGGGTATCCAAGCAGTTGCTTGCGGTTTACGATAAACCCATGGTCTATTACCCCATATCGGTATTGATGCTGGCGGGCATCCGGGATATACTCATTATCACCACGCCGGAAGATCAGGCTTCGTTTCAGAGATTGCTGGGCGACGGCTCCCGTTATGGCGTAAACTTTACCTACGCAGTACAGCCCAAACCGGAAGGCTTGGCACAAGCGTTCATCATCGGCAAAGAGTTTATCGGCAGCGATAATGTAGCGTTGGTGCTGGGCGATAATATTTTCTATGGAGCACACCTCTCAAGATTGGTCAGAGCCGCCGCCGACCGCAAAGAAGGCGCAACGGTTTTCGGATATTATGTCTGCGACCCGGAACGCTTCGGCGTAGTGGAGTTCGATAAAGAAGGCAACGCTGTATCCATTGAAGAAAAACCGCAGCACCCAAAATCAAATTACGCTGTGACCGGGCTTTATTTTTACGACAATAATGTAGTAAAAATCGCGGAAAGCATCAAACCCTCCGCCCGGGGCGAGTTGGAAATAACCGCTGTAAACAACGCCTATCTCGAACAGGGCAAACTCCATGTGGAAACTCTCGGGCGCGGCTATGCGTGGCTGGATACCGGCACTCACCAGAGTATGCTGGAAGCGGCAAACTTTATCCACACAATAGAAACCCGTCAGGGATTGCAGGTGGCGTGTCTGGAAGAGATCGCCTTTGAAAACAAATGGCTGACCGCCGACGAACTCCGCTGCAACATCAAAGATATGCTCAAAACCGATTACGGCAAATATCTTCTGCGTATTACCGAAAGCAAATAATGTTATGAAAGTTAGCAATACCAACCTTGCCGATGTCAAAATCATCGAACCCCGTATCTTCGGCGACAGCCGCGGATATTTTTTTGAATCGTGGAACAGTGCCAAATACGCTGAACTCGGTATAAACTGCAGCTGGGTACAGGATAATGAATCATCTTCCAGCTATGGTGTATTGCGGGGATTGCACTATCAGGCGGCACCCTATACCCAAGCCAAGCTGGTGCGGGTCATCACCGGCAGAGTGCTGGATGTAGCTGTGGATATACGAAAGAACTCCCCCACATTCGGGCAATATGCCGCCGTGGAACTCTCCGGCGAAAACAAGCGTCAGCTGTTCGTTCCCCGGGGCTTTGCCCACGGCTTTGCGGTTTTGAGCGAAACGGCGATTTTTGCCTATAAGTGCGATAATGCGTACTGTCCGGCCGCCGAGCGGGGAATAGCTTTCGACGATCCGGCGCTGGGGATCGACTGGCAGATAGATTTGAATAAAGCACTGCTTTCTGCCAAAGATATGAAAAACCCGCTGCTGAAAGATGCGGAACTCTTTGATTATAATTCCGGAGAATATTTACAATGAAAGTCATGCTTACCGGCGGCAAAGGCATGCTGGGCAGAACGCTGGTCAAAGAGCTTGCAGAATTTGAAGTGGTCGCCACCGACTTACCCGAAGCAGATATAACCGACGAAACCGGTTTTGAGAAGTTCCTGCAAACAGTCAAGCCCGATGTTGTGATCCATTGTGCCGCCATGACCGCGGTGGATAAGTGCGAGAGCCAAATCGACCTGGCATACAAGCTCAACGCTGAAGGCACAGCTAATGTGGCAAGAGCCTGTTATAAAAACCATGTGCGTTTGATCGCCATTTCTACGGACTATGTTTTTGAGGGCAGCAGCGAAAAACCATACAGCGAACTCGATCCTGCCACCGGCGGCAATACGGTATACGGCAAAAGCAAATTTGCCGGAGAAGAAGCGGTACGCAGCTTTTGCCCGAATCATGTCATAGCGCGTATATCATGGCTTTACGGAGCCGGAGGGCCCAGTTTTGTTCACGCCATGATGAGCCTTGCCGACGGCAGCCGACCGGAGTTGAAAGTTGTGGCAGATCAAATCGGCAACCCCACCAGCACAACAGCGGTGGCAAGAATGCTGCGGAATATTTTGAACAGACCGGAACTTTGCGGGACTTTTCACATGACTTGCGAAGGCGAAGCCTCCTGGTATGATTTTGCTTTGGAAATATTCCGTCTGGCAGGCAAAAATCAAAAGGTGATCCCTTGCACTACCGAAGAGTTTCCCCGCCCTGCCCCCCGACCGAAAAACTCCCGGCTGGATAAAATGATGCTGCACCTCAACGGTCTGCCCGCCATGCCTCACTGGCAGGATGCGCTCAAAGAATTCATGGCAAGCGAATTCGATCGCTGAATATGAGCTTATAAAGTATTTACAAAGTATTAGCCGAATAAAAGTGCTGACAGCGGGCAAATTCCTGCCACTTTGTCCGTGCCGGATAATGATTGACGATCAACCCGCCGAATTTGACATTGGTCTTTTGAAAACGCCACAAAAGCAGTTCCAGCCTTGCACGCTGAAAATTCCGGTAATCGCCCACCAGCAAAGCGGCATCCGACAATCTGCCGATAAGCAAAGGATCGCTGCCGTTCTGCATACTGGGTGCGTCAATGAATATGTAATCGTAACTATCGGCTACCTGCCGCAGAAACTGTTCAAAACTGCGTTGAGAAAAAAGCGTCGCCGGATCATCCGGACGACCGCCGGAAACCAGCAAATCCAAGTTGGGCAGCACAGCATATTCAATACATTTGCGCCAATCGTCGGAACCTGTCAGCACCCGGAAAAATCCACTGTCGGATAAATTGCTGTCGACAAACTCACGCAAGCTGCTGCCGCGATAATCAGCACAAATCAGCAATACCCTGCTGCCGGCAGCTGCCATATTTTGCGCCAAAACCAGACTGACGGTACTTTTGCCCTCCTGCCCGGTAACGCTGCTGATCATATAGACCCGGGCACGCCCGCTGGCAGGAGCAAGAAAATTCACATTGAGCTGCAGCGTCCCGGCGGCCTGCCGGAAAAACATATCTTGCGTCAGTTGAGCAAAATCCGAATTCTGTTTGCTCTTTTTATCCACATGGGGCAGCACGCCCAAAAGCGGCTTCTGCAGCCATTCTTCGACCGCGGCAATATCCCGCATGGATCGATCCGCGGCATCAAAAGCCCAACACAGTGCTCCGCCAATGGTCAACCCGGCGGCACCGCCAAGAAAAATCCCGCTCAATACTACTGCTATACTCCACACCAAAGCGCTGTTTCCGGAGCCATGGTCGGCTGCGGCAATACAGGTGGTCTGCAATATATCCGGCAGTTGCTCGCGGCAAAAAACGCATATCTGTTCGGCAACATGATAAGCAACATCCTTATTTTCTGCCAGGACCGTAAGCTCGACCAGACAGTAGTTACCGGTGTATTGAGATCTCCGGGTCTGATATTTGTAAGCAGAAAACAGTATGCGTTTTCTCAAATATTCATCAAGACGTATTTTTATGCGTTTTTGCTCAAAGATCCTGCCCCAGGCTTCGCCCCAAGCTTCGCTCCAGAGCTGATTTTTGTTGTTTGCAGCAGCATTGTTGCTGATTTCAGAAGCGGGCAAACCGCTGTTGCGGAAAATAAATACCGAAACCTGACTCCGTGATATCCACGGGAAATAGAGCTCCGCCCATACCCCGCCGGCAGCCATTCCCAGCAGTATCAGGCTCAAAATAAAAAACTTGCCGCGGCATAAAATCCGGCGGGCAGAGTGCCATTTATCGGATGTATTGGGAAATATCCTCATTTCTGAATTTCGCTGCTCATGAAAAATCGTTCTGAAACACGATCAGTCCTTCTCTCGATCAAAAAAACTGCCACCGATAATT
>JAFVQX010000140.1 GCA_017504585.1 Lentisphaeria bacterium | reverse complement strand
CAGTAATAAAAACCGGTCTGGGCAACTTTGGAACCGCGGGCGATATCCAGAATATCCAATGCTTCTCCCAGCTGCTGATGATCTTTGATCTGGAAGTCAAAAGTCGGGATAGTACCGACAGAAAAATAAATGAACCGATGGGGCGAGCCGGATTTTTCAGCCCGGAGCGGGAGCGGCGCAGCGAACGGGAGATCAGCGAAACGGCATCATCCTGACCTACTACCACTTTTTTCAGGACCTCTTCCATGTTCAGCAGCCGTTTGATTTCGTTGGACTGCATCTCCTGTACCGGTATGCCGGTAAGCTGGGCGATGACTCCGGCTATTTCTGCGGCTGTGATCACCGGGCGGTTTTCTTTCTGCTGATCGCGGTGGGCTTTCAGCAGATCTTCCATTTGCTGACGGGCAGCGCGTTCGGCATCCCGGAACCGGGCGGCTTCTTCGAACTTCTGTTCTGCAATGGCTTTTTCTTTGGCTTCGGCGGCGGTTTTTATGCTGGCTTCCAGCTCCGAGGTATCCGGCATTTGCGGTGTATGACTGATGCGTGCCGCAGCTCCGGCTTCGTCCATGATATCGATAGCTTTGTCCGGCAGAAATCTTGCCGGGATATAGCGGTCGGAAAGCTTGACCGCAGCTTCTATGGCATCAGGAGTATAGCTGACATGGTGGTGTTCTTCGTAAGTCTTTTTTAGGCCGTTGAGTATCTGCACGGCTTCTGCGACTTCCGGCGGATTTACGATTATGGGCTGAAAACGCCGTTCCAGTGCCGCATCTTTTTCTATACCTTTGCGGTATTCATCCAGCGTTGTAGCTCCCACGCACTGCAATTCGCCGCGGGAGAGCGCCGGTTTGATGATATTGGCTGTATCCATAGCTCCTTCGGCGCCGCCGGCTCCGACGATGGTGTGCAACTCGTCAATAAAGAGTATCACTTTGCCGGAGTTGCGGACTTCTTCCAGCACCGACTTTATGCGTTCTTCGAACTGACCGCGGTATTTGGTTCCGGCGATCATCAGCGTCAGATCCAGGGCAAAGATCTTTTTGTCCTGCAGTATTTCCGGTACATCGCCTTTGGCAATGGCTTGCGCCAAACCTTCGATGATGGCGGTTTTGCCCACGCCGGCCTCGCCGATCAGCACCGGATTGTTTTTGGTGCGGCGGCAGAGGACCTGAATGGTGCGCTGTATCTCATTTTTGCGCCCGATCACCGGATCAAGGGCGCCCTGTTCCGCCATCAAGGTTAAATTTCTGCCAAAAGTATTCAAAGCCGGCAGTTCCCCGCTGCCATTGCTTCCGGCGGTGTTTGCCCCCGGAAATGATTGATTTTCTTCCGGTTCCGGCGGCAGATAATCCGGGTCAAGCGCCTGATTGACCACGTTGCGCACACTGTTGATATCGATTTTCATATTGCGCAGCACCCGCGCCGCTTCGCTTTCACCATCCCGGAGCAGCGCCAGCAGCAGGTGTTCGGTGCCGATAAAGTTATAGTTCATTATTTTGGCTTCGGTGGCCGCCAGCAGTATGACCCGTTTCAATCTGGTGGTCAGGGGCAGAATACCATCTTTTTTGACATTATCTGCCGAACTGCTGCAACTCTTTTCCACTTCCATTCGCAGCTGTTCCAAGCTTATCTGCATGACATTCAGCACTTCTACTGCCACGCCTTCACCCAGCGACAGCAGCCCCAAAAGCAAATGTTCGGTGCCTACGCAATCGCAATTCAGCCGCTCGGCTTCCTTTTGCGCCAGCACCAGCGCCCGGCGGGCGCGGGGGGTAAGGTTTGAATTGTTATTTCCGTTATCCGGCATGATCATCTTCCTGAATTTCAATTTACTGCTGGCATTTTGCGCAGTACGCATACTGCCAATACAGACATTTATGGTAAACTTATAGTTCTATATCTTAATTGCCAATGGTGGAGATTTGCCACGCTGCCGGATAATTTGCGGGGATCCGGCTGTACTCATACGCCCGCTTGCGGGCAGGGCGGCGAGGCGCAGATTTACTGTCTCCGGCATCAGCAAAACTGCTGCAGCCCGGCAAAACATACAACAAAAAAACCACGGCGGACAACAGCGCCATGGTTTTTGCTGCCCGCCCAATAGCTTTGACTATTGATTCAGACATATTTTTGCGATCTCCCTTAATTGGCTGGCGGAGCATCCGCATTGGCTGCCGGAGCTGCCGGAGCTGCCGGTGCTTCCGGTGCCGCCGGTGCCGCCGGTGCGGGAGCTGGCTGGAAGATCGACTTGAGTGTGGTTTTTACATGATCCCAAATGCCGTAAGTCGTGATTTCCATGCACTGGAAAACAACTACTGCAATCATCAGCACTGTGGAGAGGATCACCAGCGTATTACGCAATGTATGGATCCAATTTTTGCTTTTAGCCATTTTGTCAGCTCACTTTCTTGCATTGGTGATCTTGGCGATTTCATCATCAGCCAGATACACCAGATCGCCTACGCGCATACGTTTGCCGGTTTTCTTATCCACCGGTTCAGCTATGGAGCAGTTGTCATCCAATCTGACGATCTTGACCTTGTTGATATATTCAGCTTCGCCGCTGGGCATGTTGCGGGCGATGGTCAGGATCATGCCTTCTTCAAACATCGGGTTGACATCCCAATACTTGGTTTTCTTGACGCTGTCTTTTTCGGGCTTGTATTCGTAGAAATCTTGCACCAGAGTCTTGCGGCCCAGCGAGATGACCACAAAGCCGAATTTGTCATCAACTTCCATGATCTTGCCCTTCTGCTGGGTCTTGACCAGTTCCAGAGCTTCTTTGCTGCCATCTTTGATCGCCCGTTTACCGGGGATGATGCCCAGCATACGTTCAAGACGTTTGATATCCAAATCTTTGGATTTGATGGTGGCATCCCGCTTGGCAACAGTTGATTTCAGCGTGGCGATCTGGGCGTCACGAGCCTTGACTTTGCGTTCTTCGTTTTTCCAGTTAGCCAGGTAGGTCACGCGCTGACGTTCCACATCGCGGGCGTGGGTCACCAGTTCTTTCAAGCCGGCGGCGTAGCCGCTTTCAGTGGAGTTGGGGCGCTTGCCTTTGAGTGCGGAAGCGATCTGACCGACTTCGTTGACATATACGCGGTTGCGGGTGTCCCAGAACGAAATGCGGTCATCCAACTCTTTGTAGAAGTTGGCATACTGACCGGATTTGAGGTTGTTGACGGTAAGTTTTTTGGTGCCCAGATTGCGTCCGGATCTTTCCAGCTTGCTCAAGATGGCATTGTTGCGGGCCACATAGCTGGCGGTATGAGCTTGCAGCGAGCGGGTGGCGTTGCTGTGCTGTTTCAGTTGGGTGAAGCTGCTGGCGGGGATGGTTTTGCCGCCCATTTCCAAAGTTCTGCTCAAAGATGAAAGGGTGTTTGCCAGAGTATTGCGGGCATTGACCACATCGGTAACGTGCTGATTGTACTTATTCAGCAGCTCGTTGACGCTTTCGGGCGTATTTTCGTGTTTCAAACTGCCGGTGTTGATGGCGCCGGAAAGTGTTTCGCCGGTCTTTTCTTCCAAGGTTACGATCGATTTGCTTAATTGTTCGGCAAAATAACCGTGACCTTTGACCAGGCTTTCGCGCTTTTCAAACAAAAAGTAAGAAAATACTGCCGAGGCTGCTGCCAGTAAAAAAATGACTACTGCCAGAAAAACATTGAATCCCTTCATAGATTTCTCCGTTTGTGGTACCGTTACTCCCCGCTGATAACTTGTTGGGTTTCTGTGAGGTGATCCCGCGCACCGGTTTTTATTTTTTAAACTTGTATTTATTATACGATCAT
>JAFVQX010000139.1 GCA_017504585.1 Lentisphaeria bacterium | reverse complement strand
GAAGTCCGCCTGCGGCGGGTGAAGATGTGAAGAGCTTGCTTTTGACAAAGCAAGCGTGAAGTTGCTCGCTTACGCGAGTATGGTCGTTGACTGTTTAAATAAATATTGCCCGCTTGCCACGGCGTAGTGTAACGAAGCCGGGCGTATGCGGCGGAATGCGGCCCCAGCCGCCACGCACAATATCGCAACAGCAGGCGGCAATACTCTCATACACTCTCATACTTTCCCATACTCTCCCATATTTTCTCATAAATAGCCGCCCTACCCCTATTGCCGGGCGTATGCGGAAGAATTCCGCAAGTTCTTGAGTTATTTCATTGGCAAAAATATCTTATCAGTTGTATATTACCTGAAACCGCAATTTTCAGCATTTCAAGGAAATATATTTATGAGCAAATTTGACAAAATTCAAGTCCCCGCCGGCGACAAGATCGTTGCCGATTCCACTGGTAAACTGCAAGTTTCTGACCGCCCCATTGTGGCGTTTATCGAAGGCGACGGCACCGGCCCGGATATTACCAAAGCAAGTATGCACATTTGGAACAGCGCTGTAAAAAAGGCATACAACGGCAAACGGGAAATCGCCTGGATGGAAGTTTTTGCCGGAGAAAAAGCCAACGCCATTTACGGCAAAGAACTCTGGCTGCCCGACGAAACTGTAGATGCCATCCGGGAATATCTGGTTGCCATCAAAGGCCCGCTGACCACTCCCGTCGGCGGCGGTATCCGTTCATTGAATGTGGCACTGCGTCAGCAGCTTGACCTTTATGTATGTCTGCGGCCGGTGCGTTACTTCAAGGGTGTGCCCTCACCGGTCAAAGAGCCGGAAAAGACCGATATGGTGATCTTCCGGGAAAACTCCGAAGATATTTACGCGGGTATCGAATGGAACGCCGGGACTCCCGAAGTGCAGAAAGTCATTGAATTTTTGCAGAAAGAGATGCATGTCACCAAGATCCGTTTCCCCGAAAGCAGCAGCATCGGCATCAAACCCGTCAGCAAAGACGGCTCCGAACGGCTGGTGCGGGCGGCTATGGAATATGCAATCAAGCACAACCGCCGCAATGTGACTCTGGTGCACAAGGGCAATATTATGAAGTTCACCGAAGGCGGCTTCAAAAACTGGGGTTACGATCTGGTGCGCAAAGAGTTTGCCGATGTGGCAGTACCCGCTCCGGATTGCGACTGGCAGGCTCCGGCAGGCAAGATCTTGGTCAAAGATTGTATCTGCGACGCTTTCCTGCAGCAGATCCTCACCCGCCCCGATGAATACGATGTGGTCGCCACTTTGAACTTGAACGGCGACTATGTATCCGACGCCCTCGCCGCTTGCGTCGGCGGTATCGGTATCGCTCCGGGAGCCAACATCAACTACGTTACCGGTCACGCACTCTTTGAAGCCACCCACGGCACCGCTCCCAAATATGCCAATATGGATAAGGTGAACCCCAGTTCGCTGGCGCTTTCCGGCGAAATGCTCCTGCGGCACATCGGCTGGGACGAAGCGGCCGACCTGGTCACCAAGGGTATCGAACAGGCTATTCAGGACAAAGTAGTTACCTACGACTTTGCCCGTCTGATGGATAACGCTACCGAGGTATCCTGCTCCGGCTTTGCCAAGGCAGTTGTCGATCGCATGTAAGATTTTTCAACCAAAATCACGGGGGGCTTCCGGATGGGACAGATCCGGCAGCTCTCTATTGTTATATACTTATAAAATGAGAATAAGTTATGAAATTGGTATCTATGCTTGACGAAGAGTTGATCTTCGAAAATCTTCCCGGACGATCCCGTCCTGCGATCTATACGAATATGCTGGAAAAACTGGCTGCAGAAGCAGAACTCGAACTGGATATTCCGGCTTTGGTTCAGGAGATGCTGGAGCAGGAAAAATCCTCCGGCGCGGTATTTCCCGGCATTGCTCTGCCCCATGTGCGGAACCACAAATTAAATGACCTTTTTATCGTTATCGGCATGCCCGAAAATACCGATGCTATGGGCAATACACAACCCGCCGACATGATTTTTATGAGCCTTATCGGCGAAGGCATGAGCGATATTTACCTTAAAATGCTCTCCGCTTTTGCCCGCTACATGGCTTCGGCAGACAATGCCGCCGCGCTCCGCAGCGCCGCCCGCGCCGGAAAAAACGCACTGTGGAGTCATTTGCAAGCCAGCGATATAAAATTGCGCAATATAGTTGCTGCCGAAGATGTTATGAGTAACATCGAAGTATCTTTATCTTGCGATGCACCTTTATCCCAGGCATTCGACCTTTTTAACAGCACCCGCAAACGGGCGCTGCCGGTGGTGGATAAAGAAAACAAGCTCCTGGGCGAATTGTCGGCCATGGCGGTGATCAAGAGTTTTATTCCGGAATATGTTTTTATGATGGATAATTTGAATTTCCTCAATGACTTTGCAGTTTTCAACGAGATATTCAATTCCGAACACTCGCTGCCGATTGCCAAGTATATGAACCGCGAACCGTTGAGTGCGGCACTGGATACACCGCTTATCCAGCTTACTTTGATGCTGGCCCGTCAGGGCGGCGGCAATGTCTACATTGTTGACAACGCAAACAAACTCAAAGGCGTTTTCTCCATGGACAATATCATAAGCAAGGTTTTGCGCGGGTAAGGTGAGAAAATGAATTGGGAATTCTGGACCGGTACTGTGGTCTTTATGACCACATACATACTTATAGCCACCGAAAAAGTCCACAAAGTCATTTGCGCTCTCGGCGGCGCGGCGGTAATGTTTATTTTTGTGCTGCACAAAGAGCATACCGACGCAGCTTTGACCGGAGCGGCGGCAGAATATGCCAAGCTGGATGTCTGGGCAAGAAATGTGAACTTTGACGTGATCTTTACTCTCTGCGGCATGATGATACTGGTCAACATATTGAGTACCACCGGGTTGTTTCAGTATGTGGCGATCAAATGCGCCAAACTTGCCAAAGGCAGTCCTATCAAGATGATGATACTGCTTTCGCTGGCAACGGCGTTCATGTCGGCATTTCTGGACAACGTAACGACCATTTTGCTGGTGGCGCCGGTAACCTTGCTGGTTTGCGCCGAGCTGGGGGTTTCGGCAATACCATTTCTGATCGCCGAAACCATGTCCAGCAACATCGGCGGGACTGCCACTTTGATCGGCGACCCGCCCAACCTGATCATCGGCAGCTTTGCCAAGCTGGATTTTATGGCATTTCTCATAAATCTGGCTCCATTTATTGTGGTGCTGATGGCGCTTTACATGGTCTGTCTGTGGCTTTATTACCGCAAAAAACTCTATGTGACCATCGAAAAACGTGCCCGCATTATGGAGCTTGACGAAAGAGCCGCCATTACCGACCGCCGCCGGATGTTCCGCGGATTGTCGGTCATGCTCCTTACCATAATCGGTTTTCTTTCGCACAGTTTCACCGGGTTGGAGCCGGGAGTGGTCGCCATGACCGGTGCCGCAGCGGCGCTGGCACTCTGCAAAGTGGATGTGGAAAAGGCGTTGGAAAAAGTGGAGTGGATCACCCTCTTTTTCTTCATCGGGTTGTTTGTGGTGGTTGCCGGAGCGCGGGATTGCGGGTTGATCGCAGTCATCGGCGACGGACTTAAAGTGTTGAACAATGTGCATCCTTTGCTGACTATACTTATTGTCATGTGGGTTTGCGGGACAGCGGCGGCAGTCACCAACAATGTGTCGTTTACAGCGGCGGTGGTGTCGATCATCGGGCTGTTCATGCAAAACTCGCCGGTATTCAGCGGCAGCAAAACGCTTTGCGACCTTATGTGGTGGGCGCTGGCGCTGTCGGTCTGTCTGGGGGGCAACGGTTCGCTGGTGGGTGCCGCAGCCAATCTGGTGGCGGCCGGTTTGGCAGAAAAAGCCGGATGCAAACTTTCGTTCAAAGATTTTCTGCGTTACGGAATACCGGTGACCGCAGGCAGTATGATTTGCGCAAGCATTTATATATCAATACGTTACTTTGTTCAAATATAAGAAGAGTATTTTATGGAACATTCTGTAAGGACAATTAAAAAACTCTCGCTCAAGCACCGGCGGCAACTGTTGGAACTCTTTGCTGCGGCGGATTTTGCCGACCTTGCCGACGGCATGGAGTGGCTCAACGGAGCCGTCGCGGGCTCATTGGTTGCAGTGGGGGCTTTTGACCAAAACGACGATTTGATCGGTTTTGCCCGGGCGCTGGGCGACGGCGTCAGCGATTGCTACATACAGGATGTAACGGTGCATCCTGTATGCCGCAAGCAGGGCATCGGCAAAGAACTGGTGGAGTTTCTGCTGGCAGAACTTGCAGAAAAAGAGATCGATTGGGTCGGGTTGATCGCTACCCCCGGCAAGGCGGATTTTTACCGCAAGCTGGGATTTGAAGCAATGCAGGATCATACCCCGATGCGATTGAAAAAAATATGAGCGAAAATCGCTTTGCAGACTTGAAAAAATCGCAGAATATGTTAATATATGTTTATTAAACATATAGCCTTGGGAAGTTTTTTGATGAAAAAATATCTGGTAAGATCTTTTTTGCTGCTGTCGGGACTCTTTCTGACCACACTTGGCGGCTGTACCGGCAAGGAAGTCAGCAATGATGTACTGCTGACCGCAGCAGTAGAGTGCGCCCGTACCGGCAACTGGCAGGGGTGCGAAGATAACGCCCTGACCGTGCTTAAACGCGACGCGGTCAATACCCACGCATTGCTGCTGCGCTCCATAGCTTCGGAGCGGCTGGGCAAGCTGGATGTGGCAGTAGATACGGCACGGCAGGCAGCAGAAAATGCGCCGGAAGACTTTGCCGCCCAATACAACTACGGCAGATTGCTTGCTGCCAAACCGGATATGGCAAAAAGCGCCATCAAAGTCCTGCTCCGGGCACTGAAACTGCGTCCCGGCAACCGCAATACTCTCATTCTGCTGGGGCAATGCAGCAGCCGGATCAATGCCGACAATGCCATAGAGTATTACAACGCATTGCCGCCGGCGGTACAGAAATTGCCGGAGATCCAGACCCGCAAAGCGATCTATTATCTTGATCGCCGCCACCGCGACCGGCGCAATTTGGGGTTGGCTCTGCAAGCACTGGGCAACGCCTACCGGGCGGCACCGGATAATCCGGGGATCGTGCTGAATCTGGCGATGTTTCTCGATCACTACATTGGCAACAAGCGCAAAGCTTCGGCTTTTTATAACCGTTACCTTATCCGGACCGAGCATAATCCGGAGTTGAATCCGGTGCGGGCACAGGTCAAAGCCCGGATAAGTGCATTGCGCTGAAGATCAAAGTTCTGAAAAAAATCTGCAAATATATTATAAGGAAAGCAAGCTTATGAAAAATCTCCTTTGGGGTGTTTTGGCAGCGGCGGTTCTCTGCGGCTGCAGTACCGTCAAAAAAAATTCCGATGCAGTTTCGCCGTCGGTAGAAGTCACCAAAATCAGCACGCCCATTACATTTGATGGCAAACTCGATGAAAAAGTCTGGGCGCAAGCACCCAAATACAAGTTGGTCTTTGCCAACGAAATATCCGGCTGGCCCGCCGCCGAAAAAGCGCGTGCATCACTGGATAAATACGAAAGTGCCTGTGTCAGTTTTCTTTATGACGACAAATACCTTTATGTGGGTGCCGAGCTGGAAGATGATGACGTGATAAGTTTTGTGGACAAAAATCAGGATCTGCTTTACCGTGCGGCTGATACGCTGGAAATCTTTCTTGCGCCGGTCAATGGCAATCATTACTGGGAACTTTACAGCACCCCCAGCAGCTACCGGACAAGTTTCTGCTTCCCGGCAGGCGGTATGCTGGGTTTGCAGGCCGTATTTTCTAACAGTATGCTGATGCCCGGTTTTGAAACAGCTTTTTCGGTCAACGGCAAAATCAATGACCATAAAGTCAAAGATAACGGCTGGACTACTGAAATGCGCATCCCCCTGGCGGAAATCGCCAAAAAAGGTGTAAAATTTGCCCCCGGCGAAAAGTGGGGGATCCTGGCGGCACGCTATAATTACTCGCACTTTATGTATCGCCGTCAGACATCCAGCTTTCCGGAGCTGCCCATTGTCAGCTTTCACTTGCGCCAATACTATGCACCGGTGATCTTCCGTTAAGTGGAGAAGTACGTCATGAAAAATATTGCTCTTTACACCTTTTCGGCTCTGGTGCTGCTGCTCGCCGGCGGCTGCTGTTCGCCGGCGGCAACTGACCGGCTTCCGACAGTTACGGTGGTCAAAGCTGCTCCCGGAGAAATCAAATTTGACGGCAGCCTTTCCGAAAAATTCTGGTCAAAAGTTCCGGCATACGAGCTGCTCCGCTGCGATAACTCCCACAAACTGCCGCCGCAGGAACGCAATAAGATCCTTGCCGACGGTCTGGAAAAAGCCAGCGTAAAATTTGCTTACGACGATAAATACTTTTACGCCGCAGCAACGCTGGAGGAAAATGACATTATCGCCAAAGGCAAAACCGGAGATCTCTCCATATTCTTCGGCGACACCATAGAAGTTTTTCTTGCTCCGGAACAGGCTTTTTATTACTGGGAGCTTTACAGCACGCCCAACGGCGCGAAGACCGCGTTCTTTTACGAATTGCCGACACTGGATCTCGTGATAAAAGACCGGGCCAAATACGGAAAACTCCCCAGCTTTGAAATAGCGTTCAAACTCAACGGTACATTGAATAAACAAAATGACCGCGACAAAGGCTGGACAACTGAAATGCGTCTGCCGCTGGCAGAAATCGCTAAAAAAGGCATCAAATTTGCCCCCGGCGAAAAGTGGACAATTATGGCGGCGCGTTACAACTACTCGGCATATAATTACGCGGTGCAGACTTCCGCTTACCCGCAGTTGCCGGCGTTGAACTTTCACATGCGTCAATTCTACGCACCGGTGGAATTCCGCTGAATCTGCAAAAATAAGAATCTGCCGCCCTTTCAGGGCAGAACGGAATATAACGGTAAATAACGGAAAGTAACGGGTTTATCGTGCCGCCAAGCCAGCGCGATATTGTGCGTGGGCGGCTGATATTACCCAGCGCGTTGCCAGCAGGAGCGGAGCGTCTACCGGCTGCAGCGGGCTTTGCCCGCTTCCGTTAATTACCGTTATCTACCGTTATTTCCCGTTCAACATCGCGCGGCACATCCGGCTTCGTTGCACTACGCCGCGACAAGCAGGCGTGCGCACCACGACAGTATATCGTATGCCGCATTTCGCCGCATACGCCCGGCTTCGTTACACTACGCCGTGGCAAGCGGGCGATAGTTTGTGTGGCGGCTGTCGGACGGGTCGGACAAGTCGGATAGGCATTGCCGCCAACTGTTACGATAGTGGGCGTATGGCAAGCGGGGGGCATTACCCAGCACGTTTCTCGCCGGAGCGGCGCGTCTACCGGCTGCAGCGGGCTTTGCCCGCTTCCCAATTCTTCCCAAACCCTCCCAATACTTCCCAATTCTATCGCGCGGCACATCCGGCTTCGTTGCACTACGCCGCGACAAGCAGGCGTTCGCTGCACAAAAAAAGGGCATTGCCCCTGGCAATGCCCTTTTGGGATAAGACAGTATGATTACTTGGTCTTAACGGCAGTGGCGGTCATGGTGACGGTCACTTCGTTGATACCGCAGATGTTCCTCATCTTGTAATCCATCTTGATACCGACGAGATCATCGGCGCCGGGAGCCTGCTTGAGGGCTTCGGCTTTCAGAGTGGCATAGGAAACATCACCGATATTGACGGCGGTGAAATAACTCATAAGCTTGGCAGAGGCGGTAACGTTCTTTTTGACCACGGTGTAAGCGACCGGAGTTTCGTTCAGAATAGCATTGCCGGAGACTTCGCTGAAGAAGTTGGGACCAGCGCTGACAGGAGCGACACCACCATTATTGGTGGCTACACCGGCACAACCGGTCATGATAGCGGCGATTGCACAAACGGCAACGAACATCAGAGATTTTTTCATAATATTCTCTCTTTGTTGATGGTTTACGAAACGGAGCTGATCCCCGCTTCTGTTATATTTACGAAACGGAGCTGATCCCCGCTTCTGTTATAATAGATACCACATTTACAGAATTTGTCAAGTAAAAATACAATTTTTTTTTGATTTTTTTATGCAAATCGCCCCTCAATATATGTATTGGAGCGATTTACATAGCAAAAACAGCGGATTTATTGTCTGGCGGGAGTATCCTTGAGCAGCGCATTCATGGTTATAAACATCTGCATAGTTTCCCGGAGTGCATCATTGCTGTAAACTGCCACCGAAAGTTCGCACTCTGCCCGCCCCCGGTAGTTGGGTTCCAACTCCAAATAGCTGTCGGCAAGCACATTGCGCACATCGCCGGTATCAAAGGCGATCCGGTTAAAACTCAAAAGCGTAAAGTTCCTTTCATCTTTTGACCACACCGCCCCCTCGTCCACCGAAGCCAGAAGCCGGTCGCCGCGGCTCAACAGCAGCTGGACTTTGCCGGAGGTTGCCGCCGGGGTGATTTCCGCTGGCTCGCCATCGGCATTGCAGAACCGCAAAACCAGATCAAACTCCAGAGCGCGGAAAAACTCCAAAAGTTTTTTCCCACCCTGATTGTGCGCGTTGCGAAACGCCACCGCTTCGCCATCCTGATAAATAACATCGATCTTGATACTCATAAAAAAACCTCCTTTTTGAGATCAATACTCAAAAAAGAGGCTGTATTGTCAATATTTGCAATAATTTGAACTGAACAACCGTCACAAATTGCGGTCGCCGCGCATCGCCCGCCGTGCATCCATATCGTCCTGCCGGCTGCGCAGAGTTTCCCGCTTGTCTTCGTGACTTTTGCCTTTGCAGAGCGCAACCGCCACTTTGATCAGACCATGCTTGAGATACATCCGCAAAGGTATGATCGTACAACCCTTTTCTTTGACCTGGATCGACAGCTTGAGCAGCTCTTTTTTGTGGAGCAAAAGCCGTCTTCTCCGGCGGGTGTCGTGGTTGAACCGGTTGCCGTGATCATATCCGGCGATATGAGCGTTGACCAGAAAGGCGCTGCCCATAGCAAGATCCACATACGCTTCGGAGAGCGTAACGGTCCTTGCCCGGCAGCTCTTTACCTCGGTGCCGGAGAGCTGGATACCTGCTTCGTACTGCTCCAAAACAATATAATCGTGGAGCGCCTTGCGGTTATTGGTCAGCAAGTTATCGTTATTATCTTTATTTTTCTTTTTTCCGTCAGCCATCAGTTTTTCCCCAGAAAAGCTCCGGCGGTCTTGCGGAATGCTTCGGCCTGCGGATAGTTCTTTTCCGCAAGACGTTTCTGCAATTCCTCAAGCTGTTTTTTGGTTTCGCCATCCAGATTTACCGGAGTTTCGATTTGCAAACGCACATGCAGATCGCCCCTGCCGCCGCCGCGCAACGCGGGCATACCTTTGCCTTTGATGCGCAAAACGCTTCCGCTCTGGGTACCGGCTTCGACTTTCATCTTGGTCATGCCCGATACGGTGGGGACTTCCACTACTCCACCCAGCATGGCGGTAAATGGATCGATATACAAACGGCAGTACAGATCCACGCCGTCGCGTTCAAAAACATTGCTTTCGCGCACATGGATCACCACATAAAGATCCCCCGCCTGACCGCCGCGGATACCGCCCTCGCCCTCGCCGGAAACCCGCAGACGGTCGCCATTATCCACCCCCGGCGGAATTCTGACCGGCAGTTTTTTGCCGGTTTGCTGGCGGCCGGTGCCCCGGCAGCTGGAGCAGGGTTTTTCGATGACCATACCCGTACCCCGGCAGTTGGGACAAGTCTGCTGCATGGCAAAAAATCCCTGGGAAACAGTGACCTGACCGCTGCCGCCGCAACGGGGACAGCTCTTTTTGGAAGTCCCCGGGGCGCAACCGCTGCCGGAACAGCTGGTGCAGTCGGTTTCTTTGGTAACGCTGATCTCCCGGGTGGCGCCAAACACGGCATCTTCGAACGCGATCTCTATATCGCAGCGCAAGTCATTGCCTTTGACCGGAGCATTGGGGTCGCGGCGACGGCTGCGGCCGCCGCCGAAAAGTTCTTCAAAGCTGAAACTGCCGCCGCCGGAACCGCCGCCGAAAAACTGACTGAATATATCCATCGGATCGCGGAAACCGCCGGAACCGCCGCCAAAACCGCCAAACCCCTGACCGCCGGAGGAAGTGAACGCCTCGTGCCCCAGCTGATCGTAGCGCTGACGTTTGGCAGTGTCGCTCAAAACTTCGTAAGCGTTGGAGATCTCTTTGAATTTCTCTTCGGCGGCGGTATCACCGGGATTGCGGTCGGGGTGATATTTGATCGCCAGCTTGCGGTAAGCTTTTTTTATCTCTTCGGCAGTAGCGGTTTTGGTCACGCCGAGTATTTCATAAAAATCCTTGCTCATCCGATCATCTCCTTACTGCGCGTTTTCAGCTTTTTCTTCTGCTTCTCCGGCAGCTTCTCTGGCGGGGCCGCCGGAAACGATCACCCGTGCCGGACGCAACAGCCGATCGCCCATTTTATAGCCGCAATTCCATTGTTTGATGATGGTGCCTTCGGGGGCTTCAGGATCATTTTCGTACGCTACTGCATCGTGCCACATGGGGTCAAAGGTGCTGCCCACGGCATCAAACTTCTGCACGCCCAGTTCGTCGATAGTTTTGCCGTACTGGGCGAGGATCATTTCCAGCCCCTGTTTAAGCGCGGCAACGTTATCGCTGGTTTCGGCGGCTTTCATCGCCATTTCAAAAAGGTCAAAAACTTGCAGGAAAGGCGTGATCGTTTCCACCAGACCGATCCGGCGGGCGTCGCTGACTTCCCTTGCCATGCGCTTGCGGTAATTCTGATAATCGGCTTCTTTGCGCAAAAGTTGATCTTTGAGCGAGGCAACTTCGGCTTGAAGCAATGCTTCGGCAGATATTTCCACCTTTTCCGCAGCGGCAGCATCGTCGGTGATCTCGCCGGCCTCCTGCCATTGTTCACTATCAGCTCCGGGAGCTGTGTCCGCAGCTTCGGCGGCGCTATTTTCCGCAGCTTCGGCGGCTTCGTTTTGAGCTTCGGCGGCGGCTTCGGCAGCTTGTGCCTGAACTTTTTCCTGTTCTTCGCTATTCATGATAATATCTCCATAAAAATTTTTTTGCCTGAACTTGCGGAAGGCGGTATCCCCCCTCCGCTGTATATAGAAAAAATGGCTGTTGCGTTGTCTGCCCAGCCATTTTTGTAAAATCCACTGCTGTTGCGTTTTACATGGCAAAACTGGGTCCCAGATAGACCTCGCGGGCATCTTCGCTGTTTACCAGATAATCGCTGGAGCCTTCCAGCATCACCTCGCCATGCACCATCAAATATGCCCGATCCACCACCGAAAGTGTTTCGCGCACATTGTGGTCAGTTATCAGAATACCCATATTGCGCTGCTGCAGTTTGCGGATGATCTGCTGCACTTCGTAAACCGCTTTGGGGTCCACCCCGCTGAAAGGTTCGTCCAACATCAGAAACGACGGATTGGTAACCATTGCCCGGGTGATCTCCAGACGGCGGCGCTCGCCGCCGGAAAGGGTCATCGCCTTCTGTCGCGCCAGATGTGTAAGACTCAAATCGTCCAGCAGTTGTTCGCAGCGCTCCTTGCGCTCTTTACGGCTGATGGCAAGAGTTTCCAATATCGCCATAATATTTTCTTCGACTGTCAACTTGCGGAAGATCGACGGCTCCTGCGCCAGATACCCCATCCCCATCCGGGAGCGCTTATACATCGGCACATGGGTTATATCGTGTTTGCGGAAACTCAACATGCCGCTGTCGGGCTTTACCAGCCCCATGACCATATAAAAACTGGTGGTCTTGCCCGCCCCATTGGGTCCCAGCAGACCAACGACCTCGCCGGCATGCACATTCAAAGATACCCCTTTGACCACACAACGCCCGCGATAGCTCTTCACCAGATTATCCGCTTGGATCAGCAGCTCGCCGTATTCCACAGCTTTGATTGTATTTTCTGTATCACTCATATCGGCATTTCCCAATTTTTTCATCAAAAAGAAATATACACCAAATTGGTCTTTTTTCCAATTTTTTTTACAGATATCCCGCAACTCTTTCATAAAGTAGCCGAAAAAACATATTTTTCAAATATTTTGCAGATTTTTTGTAAGCCGGAGAACAATTTTATCAACAGAATAGCCGGGACTTACAATAATTTACAAGAGCTGGCAGCAAAGGCAAAAAAAGCCGGTGGATTGAGTTTGAACTCAAAACACCGGAATCTTGGCAAAAAAAATGGTACACCCATAGGAAACG
>JAFVQX010000138.1 GCA_017504585.1 Lentisphaeria bacterium | reverse complement strand
TTTCCAAACCTTTTCCCGGCATTTATCTATTTGCGTTGCAAAATAGATAAATGCCATTCAAGTTTTTAAAAAGTTCCAATACAAAAGTTGATCATATAACTTTTTATTGACCTACCCGTGTTGGGAACAGAGCCTTTTTTTATCAGGAAGAGTGCAATTTTATAGGTATATGTTCCAGATTGACCACCGAAGTTGTTACCTTGGTGTCACAGGGGATATTTTCCCAGTTGCCGGATAACCCTTCGATTATGCTGCGGGCAGCCAGTTCGCCTTGCCTTACGGGATTCTGATCCACCGTGGCTATGGGCAGCTTGCTTACGTTGCCAAAACCGGTGAGGGCGATTTTGCCCGGGCAGTCCAAGCCAAATTTAAGTGCTGCGGTATGAATAAGTTCTGCCGCCGGGTCAGAGTCGCAGGCGATCAATGTGGTTTTGGGGAAACGCTGTAAATAGTTCTGCAAAAAATATTCCGCATCGGCAAGGGAGTTGTTGGCACTGAAAAAGGTGCGTTCTTCGATTTTATCAATATTGGCATTCCGCATGGCTTCGTAAAAACCCCGCACCCGTGGCGTATTGGGTGCATCAAGTGAGCGGTTGAACCGTTCCATGGAAAAAATCAATATCTCCCGGTGGCCCCGTTCGATGATCTTACTCATTATTTCTTTGCCGCCAAAGTAGTTATCGCTGTTGATAAAGCGGATGTTTTCCGGCTGGTTCATCGTGGCCTCGCAATCCACGCATGCTAACAGCATATCATCTGGCAAGAGTGGTGTACCGAAAGTGGCACTGATCACACCACGGATCTTGTTGGCTCGCAACAGCTGTACCCGGTGGGGGAAATCTTCGATTTCCGGAGATTCCACGATCACGGCAAAGTTGCTGCGGGCACACTCCCGGTAAACGCCCTGCAAAACTTCCACAGTGTATTTGGTCAAAGGCGAGAAAAAAGCAATAGTACCCTTCAATGCAAACTGCCGTTCCGCCACCCGGGTCCCGGCACCCCGCACGCCACGCACCAGATAACCATCGTTGACCAGCATGGAAACCACTTTATTCATGGTCATTTTGTTGACATTATATTGGTCGGCAAGGCTGCTTTCCGAGGGAAAACGGGAGTTTGCCGGATAAAAATTTTCATCCAGCAGCTTTTTCAGATCACGATATATTTGTTCGGTTTTTTTCATAATGCAATAATATAACACAAAAAAGTGTATCAGTCAAGTTTTTTATAAAAAAGTTTTTTCTGTTGTTGAAAATATCGTTTTTATGCTTTATATTGTACTGTGAAAGCGATTTAAAACTGTATTATACACTTTAATCAAGGAGAATGTTATGCAATACCTGAAAATGCTGCCTTATCAAATCCGGGAAGCTATCAAAAACAATGTGCCGGTGGTTCTGCCGCTGGGGGTGGTGGAATACCATGCTGAACATCTGCCGCTTGGGGTGGATTGCTTTACCTGTATAAATGTTATTGAAAGAGTGGAAGCCCGCCACCCGGAGATCGTGGTGCTGCCGCCATTTTATTACGGTGCGGCGTCGCTGGCGGTGGCTGCGCCGGAAAATAACGGTACAGTGCATGTGGATGCAGAAAAACTCATCCCCGTAGCCAAAGATATTTTCCACGGTCTGCTGCGGGTGGGATTCCGCAACATCCATTGCTTTATAGCTCACCAGACCGAAGAGTTCCGGCAGGGTATGCCCACAGATCTGGCGTTCCGCATTGCCGGGCGGCAGACGATTTTCAGCTGGCTGGAAAAAGAGTCCGGCGAGGGCTGGTGGGGTACGGAAAAATTCAGCAACTACTACTCCGGAGCCAACAATCCCTTTAACTGGATACAGATCCACACCACGCGGGAACATGATTTGAACGATCACAGCAAAAAATTTCCCGGCGACCATGCCGGTAAGCTGGAAACCTCCGAAACAATGGCGATCTATCCTGATACTGTGGAGCTTGACCGCATAGACGGCTCGCTCTGGTACGCCCGGGCAGGCAAAGAAGCTGCCGCTGAATATGGTGATGCGGCTTTGGAAGCTGCTTCACGGGATGTGGAAATCTCTTTGGGTTTGGCATAAGCGGGGTGGAAACTATGAGCGAAAGAAATTACGATTTCCGGCAGCGCCACTGGCAGTATCACCGGAAAAATATGCGCAACAGTCAGCGTTCGGCTGCTGAAAACGAAGTAATGCTGGATAACAGTTGGCGTTTGGGGTGTGGTGCCGATGTTGGCAGTATAACCCAAATCGCAGTAAAGGATTTTCAGGATTATCTGGATATCTCCATGGAGTTGCCGCTGGCAATAACTCATACCGACGGCGAAAAAGTTCTGTGGGTGGAAGTGGATGAATCTCTGGAACGGGGATTTACCGTGGAGGTCAAACAAAATCACATTTGCCTGAAAGCCGCCGCCGACAAAATGAGTTTTCGCGGCACCATCCATCTGGAAGATATCATGAATCTGGAAGGTGCTCCGGTTTTGGAACTCGGCACCATGATCCGCAAACCTTTGTACGATACAAGGATCGTGCACTCCGGCACCGGGTTGGACTATTACCCCGATGAGGAACTTTCAGCTCTGCTCCATGCCGGATACGATACTATTGACCTCTTTTTAGTGGGCATTGACCGCAACCGCATCGGCTATTGCGATTTCAATGATATAATCGAGCGGGCGGCACGGTTGGGGATCGATACGGTTTTTCATAACTACATCCAAACCTATGTTCATCCTGACGAGCCCAACGCCCAGGAGGTTTTTGACAGTGTTTACGGCAATATCATCAGCAAATACCCCAAGGTCAAAGGCATCGGCTTGTGCGGCGAAGCGTTGGAGTTCCCCAGCAAAGACCCCCACACCACCGGCAAGCCGCGACGGATGAGCATTGTTGACGGTATCCCCATGACCGACAAACCCAGCCCCGGGTGGTATCCTTGCAGCGACTATCCGGCATACATACAATGTATTGAACGGGCAGTGCATAAAGTCAACCCCGATATAGATGTATGTTTCAGTACCTACAACTGGGGGTATCAGCCGCTGGAGTTCCGGGAAAAGTTTCTGGCAAGATTTCCGGAAAAGGTGAGTTTGTCAGTCTGCTACGAAATATTCACTCCACGCAAACTTGGTTCTCTGCACACTCCGGTAATGGATTACACCATAAGTGCCGAAGACCCCGGTTACTACTTTACCAGCGAGTGCGAAACCGCTCACAAATACGGTATAGAGCTGCAGGGCAATGTGAATACTGCCGGTATAGCCTGGGATTTCGGCTGCGTGCCGCTGGTTCCGGCTCCCCGGAAACTGCTGAAACGCAATTTGAATTTACGCAAAGCCTATTACGATTATAACATGCACCGGCACTACACCACCCATCACTACGGCTGGTGGAACAGCGTGGCTGCCGATCTGGGGAAATGGACATCCTGGGATGAGTTTGAAGTAGATTACGATGAATTGCTCCGCAAGATCGCCATCCGGGATTACGGCAGAAATGCCGCAAATCATGTACTCAAAGCGTGGGAACTCTGGAGCGAAGCAATGGATCACTACATTGCCAGCAACGAAGATCAGTACGGGCCGTGGCGGGTAGGGGCGGCATATCCTTTTGTCTTTCACCCCAACATCTCCCGGACGATGGCAGGCAAAGAGGTGAAGTTCCCCACCGCAGAGCACGCTCATTTCGGCTACCGGATCATCAATACATTTTATCAGCCCTACGAAAACAGCGAACAGACGCCGGGATTTCTCCGTTACCCCGAAGAGTTGAAGTCGCTGGGCAAGATGCTGGAATTGTGGAATGACGGTTTGGCAGAAGCCGCCATGGCCATAGAAAAAGCCGATGAGTGCAAACGCGACGAAGCCCGGCGGCTGGAAGCTCTGGGCCACTTTATCCGCAATTCGGTCAGAACCACCATGAATATAAAGAAGTGGTATCAGCTCAATACAGCAATGATCACTTGCACCACCGTCGAAGCTGCGGGCGAGTACCTTGATAAAATCGAGGATCTGGCACACACCGAGCTGGAAAATGTCCGCGATACCATTCCCGCTGTGGAGTTCGACTCCCGTCTGGGCTGGGAACCTTCCATGGAATATGTGTGCGACAAGTGGCATTTGGAGTGGAAGATCCGGCAGGTCAACAACGCTTTGGACGAGATCCAAGCCTACCGCAAATCGCTCTTTTTGCATTGCAAGTAAAGGTATTTGCAAATTATATCGGCAATACTCCGCAAGCACCTTCAGTTGGAACTTGCGGAGTATTTTTTGCAAAATTCAAATTATAGCTGTATATTTTGAAATCACCTCATTTTATCAAAATAACTTTTTAAGGAGGATTGGTTATGGATATAAGTGCAGTTGCCGCAGCTATGGCGGCGTTGATCGGTTTGTTTCCCGCAGATGTCAGACTTACCTACCCGGAGTGGAAGTATAAAGCGTTGACTTTCAGCTACGATGACGGAGTTTTTGCCGACCGCAGACTGGTGCAGATTTTCAATAAATACGGCATGAAGGCCACTTTCAATATTTCCAGCAACCGCCTTGGCTACCGCACGTTTCTGCCCGCAGAGGAATTGGCAAAGCTTTACGCCGGACACGAGATCGCCAGCCACGGCAAAAATCATTTGAATATGCCCAAACAGACTCCGAAAGTCATGCAGCAGGAAATCGAAGATGATTTGAATTTTTTGAGCAATATTGCCGGGTACCCTGTGCGTGGATTTGCCTATCCCTATGCCCACACCTCGCCAGCGGTAATTGATACTTTGCAGTCAAATCAGGTATATTACGGCAGAGTTTGTACGCACACTTTTGATTTCCGTTTGCCGGAAAACTTTATGATGTGGCAGCCTACGGCTAAACATCAGCACGATATTGATGCCATTGCCGAAAAATATAAAGATTACAAACCTTGGGGCGGAGTCATAAGTTTGTGCTACATTTGGGGCCACGGCTACGAGTTCGACAAAGACAACAACTGGCAGGTAATGGAAAATTTCTGCAAAAAGTTGAGCAATAATCCCGATATATGGTACGCAACCAATATTGAGATTTGCCGTTATCTTACAGCGTACCGCAACATTACGGCAACTATGGACAACAGCAAACTTTACAACAACAGCTCCGTAACCCTTTACTTTACCATCCACGGCGAAAAGGTGAAACTTGCTCCCGGCGAAACCATGGTTTGGAGCAAGGAAAAGAAAGTTGTGATCATTCCCGCTGCGGCGGCAAAAGCTCCCACGTCGGTTGTTCCGGTGAAAGATAGGGTCATCTACTACCCCGACGGCAGCCGCAAGGCTCTCTCGTTCAACTTTGATGACGGCAAAGAAACCGACGAGCGTCTGGCAAAACTTTTGAGCAAATATAATTGCAAAGCCACTTTCAATATCAGCGGCAATATCCTTGCTCAAGCTCCCGGCAAAATGGCGTGGTATCAAGATCATGAACTTGCCACCCACGGCTTGCGGCACGCCACGGCAACTTTGACCACCACCAATCAGATCGTCAACGATATTGTGATCGACCGCAAAGTTCTGGAAGCTGTAAGCGATCGCATCGTCAACGGTCACGCCTGGCCCAACGGCAGCACTTTCGGGGCACCGGATTACGCACAAGCGGCTTTGAAAACTGCCGGTATAGTCTACGCCCGGGGCACCAAAAGCCACAACACCTTTGCCTTGCCCGAAAACTTTATGTGCTGGGAACCCACCGCCAAAGCCATTCCCGCTGACCTTGCCGGGATAGCCAAGCGGTTCGCCGCCGAAAGTAACGAGGGCGACCTCAAGCTCTGTACTCTGTGGGGGCACAGCTGGGAGTATAAGCAGGAAGAGGATTGGCGTTTGGTGGAAGAGTTCTGCAAAAACATGAGCAAGGAAAAAATCTGGAACGCCACTTTTGGCGAAATATATAAATACCTTGCCGCCGTGAAAGCTCTGGAGTGGGCAGACCATAACTATATGGTACGCAACAATTCCGGCGAAATAATTTACATCGGCAAAGATGAAAAGATCTATCCGCTGAAACCCGGCGAAATCATCCGTTTCAAGAAGGAAAAATGATCCATGTATACAGCAGAAGATTTGAAAAAAGATTTGCAGAATTTGCAGATTTTTCCCAATGATACCTTGCTTATACACTCTTCCATGAAATCTATCGGCGAAGTTGCCGGCGGTGCCGATACCGTGCTGGATATGCTTATGGATTACTTCAAGGAAACTGGATTGCTGGCATTTCCCACTTTAAGCTACCGTGATGTAAATGCTGAACAGCCCCGGTTTGATGTCAAAAATACTCCGGCATGTACCGGTATATTGCCGGAGTTGTTCCGGAAGCGGTGCGGCGTTATCCGCAGTTTGCACCCCACCCATTCCCTTGCAGCCTTCGGGCGTGATGCTGCTGAATTTGTGGCTATGCACGAAACATTTGACACTCCCGGAGCAGTGGGGTCGCCCTGGTGGAAACTTTTACAGCGTAAAGGCAAGATACTCTTTATCGGTACCGGAATAAGCTGCAACACCTTTCTCCACGGCTGCGACGAGTGGCTGAAACTCCCCGGCTTGCTCACCGAAAGCCGGCAGCCGTTGGAGGTCGTGGATCATAATGGTAAGCTCATACCTTGCCCCCAGCACCGCCATTGCGGGGGAGGGCGCAACGGCTATTACGGCAGTTTGGAAAAGCTCTTTGACGAAGCCGGAGCCATCACCCGTGGCAAATTCGGCAACGCCGACTGCCATTTGCTGGATTGCGAAAAAATCTGCCGGGTGCTGGGCTATACCATTCAGGCGTAACGGATAACGGGTTTATTTATATTCCAGACAGACCGCTTTTACTTCGCTTGAAATAGCGTTGCAGCTGTAAGTAGCACGGGTAATGGCATCGACTTTCAGTTCAGCGGCTTCGGCGGGAGTCATGCCGTTCCATTTATTCATAAAACCATTATCCTGCACGCGCTTGATAAAGCGGGGCGTTTCGCTGTGCTTGCCCAGTACTGCTGAAATTATCCGTTTTTCCGGCGAAAGGAGCACGGCAGTATTGATGTAATCGTTGTAGCCAGCCACACGTTCATATTTTTCCGGCGGCAGAAGAAGATACCCAACCACGCTGTTTTGTGCATCCAAAAGCTCTACGCTGTTGTTGTATTGCATGCCCCATTGGGCAAAAGTGGTCAGGGTACGGGATATGTCGCTGCGGTATTGTTCGCACACTATCCGGTCGGGGGCTTTGCCCGAAACAGTTGCCGCGGCGGGAGCAGTTTTATTTTCGCTGCATCCGGAAAAGCTTGATATTATCATTGTTATAAAAGCAAAGAGAAAAATATTTTTCATAATAAACCTTTATTGGGGCAGCTTAAAGTTGCCTATCGCTGCGACTTTCCATTCATTTTTGTATTCTACAAGCGAGATAAAATAGTTGCACTTGCGTTTTTCGCTGTAAACTTCCACCATAACATTTCTGGTAGAGCTTTTGCTGACTGTACGGACTTTGCCGGTGAGTTTGGCGGGCATAAAGTCCTTTTGGGCGAACAACCCTTTGGTGTAGTTGCTGGTGAATAAGCCGTAATCGCTGCTGAACATAACTTTGAAAAGTGCGCGCATATCATCTTTTTCAATACATTTAAGCACATAGTTTACAGTTTTTTCCATGGCGGGTTCCAATTTGGTGTCCGCCGTTTTTTTGTACTCATCAAGGGTTGACCCGCCGAAGATAAGTTTCAGCACAACTGCCAGCGCGGCAATAAACAGCACCGCCAGCAATATGGTTTTCTTTTTATTCTGCATAAAAAACTCACCATTCTTCCTGCTCGACAGTAAAGCGATAGCGTTTTTCGTCGGTGCTGACCCAACCCACATTATAGAGCAAGCCTTCTTCGGTGGGCAGCAGTTCCTGGGGCATCTCGGTAGATACATGCCCATCCGCCCAGGTTACATTGACCGTCCCGGCGTGGCGGAAATGGGTGTTGCTGGAATAAACATTGGTGTACTTCCAGCACTTACCGTAGGGCCATAAACGGTATTCGTGGCGGAAAACTGTGCCGTTGAGCTGACCGGTTTCCGAAAAAACGATCTTGCCGGTAGGTTCTGTTATAGTGGCAATGGGAGTGGGCGGCACGCTGATGCCCCAACCCAGATTGGCATTCATGCCGTAACCGCCGCCCCAGCATGTGTTGTTGCTCATGCCCTCGGCAACCGTTCCGCTGATTTCCGGACAGATGCGAACTTGCAGATTTTCGTCAAAGTATCTGGTCAGCGTACCGGGTGTGTTCAAATCGACTTTGCGCTGTTGAATACCTTCGCCGCACCATGAGGTACCTTTCCAGTTGCCGGGTCCAAGACTGGTGGGACTCATAAGCCCATGGTTGTCGTCAGCATACATGATCGCCGCCAGACCCAGTTGTTTAAGGTTACCGCCGCAGTTGCTGCTCCTGGCGTTAGCGCGCGCAGACGACAATGCGGGCAAAAGCATCCCCGCCAGAATGGCGATAATGGCTATTACTACCAGCAGTTCGATCAGCGTGAACGCTTGAACTTTGTGTTTGGTGTGTTTGAGTTGATACATGATTTTTTACCTTTCTTTTTTTGTTTTTTGTCTTGCGATCTTTTTCAGAAATATAAAGTTAGACCAATCTAACTTGATAGCTCTGAAAAAAGCCGCAAGGGCGGCTTTTTTGCAAAATCGGTAAATGAATTTACTTTTTTGCCGGAGCTGCTTTCTCTTTGCTGCACTCGGTTGCGCCTTTTTTGCAGTTGTGGGCAGCGTGTTTGCCGCCGGTGCAAGCTTTGCCGGTCTTTTCGCAAATCTTGGCTTTGGCGGCAGTTTTTTCGCATTGGTGCTTTGCTGCAGCTTTTTTGCATTGGTGCTTGACGGCAACTTTCTCTTTGCTGCACTCTTTGTCACCTTTTTTGCAGTTGTGGGCAGCGTGTTTGCCGCCGGTGCAAGCTTTGCCGGTCTTTTCGCAGATTTTTACTGCTTCGGCGGTTTTGGCTTCGGCGGCGACAGCCATGTTCATTACCGAAATGGCGGCGGCGATGGCGAGAATTGTCTTCAACATTTTTTACCCTTTCTGTTTTTTGGTTGATTGAAAAGACACCTCTTTATAAAAGTTAGGCTTGTCTAATTAATCTACACAATATTTTCCGATTTGCAAGTAAAAGTGGGATATTTTTTTGAAAAATTTTTTTATGCGGCAGAAAAAACAGCCAATTTGAGCAAAAAAATTCAAACTGACTGGCAGGTAATAATCAGCAGGGAAACATTATAAAACTGTTGTTGTGAGAACTTTTGTTCCGGCTTGCTGCGGGAGCTTATTTTTGTTTTGTCAAAAAATTCTGTGCGGCGGTGCGGAATTCATCGGCGGCGTTAGCTTTATATGCGTTCCAGGCGTGCATCCGGTAATAGCTGTAAAGCGATAACGGCATGGAGGTACTGCACGCATAAAACCCGCATAATTTCCCATTACGCTTAAACTCCTTTATCAAATTGATACTTTCTGCCACCGAAAAACTGTAACTATTGAGCTGAAAACACGAAAAGCCTGTGGGCAAAACTGTTCATGGTGTTTTGCCCACAGTATCAAGGGGGGCAGTACCGCTTTCGTTATGCTTCGATGTGGCAGTCTGCGAGCAGGTGCGGGCACAGTTTGCAGGATGAATTACTGCAAATCCGCAACCGCAAGCTGTCCGGAAGATAACATCATAAGGACTGCGAGTTTATTATTTGAAGACCTTGTATTGGCTGTTGCCTTTGTTGTTTACGGCTATGCACTCTATTTCCACCAGCCATGCGGGGCGGCAGACCGGCGCCTTTACCGTTACCAGCGGCAGATCATTGCCCAGTTTGGCGCGGACGATGTTGCGGACGATATCAGCGTCGGCGGTATCCCGCAGATAGATGGTGGCAAGTTTTATATCGCTCAACTCGCCGGAGCCCTCCTGAAGCAATGCTTCGATATTTTCCAGCACCCGGTGGGTCTGGCGGGCAACATCGTGGCAATACATCACTTCGCCATGTTTATCGATACTTGCCGTGCCGGAAATAAAGTAGTGGGAGCGGTCGCCCAGGATCAACCGGGTGCCGCGCTCAAAACTGACTCCGTAGATCGCTGTGGGCGAGAGATTTTCCAACACATACAAATACTGCATCTGTCCGTGGCGCAGCGTGGGGTAATTTATGGAATCCATCTTGACCAGCCGCTTGACATCGTGCATCTGCCCGGCAATACCGGTGCTGGCGATAAAGTGGGTATCTTTAGTCAGACCGATTTCGGCAAAATACTTGTTTCGAGCCTGTACCAATCCGGCGTAGTTATTGTCTACATCGCGGTTGTAAAGCCAGGTTCGCACTGTGTGTTCTGCCACATTGGCATTGTGTTTGGCCAGATAGCCGCCAAGTGCTGTAAACTCTTCATAAGTCTGGTCAAAGCTGCCCGACGCAGCAAGCTCATCTTTTTTGAACCACAACACCGGATAATTTTCGAGCGATACCTTCAGCGCGCCGTCTTCAAAACTTTTGCGGACACCTTGCCAATGCCATGCTTCGATGGCAATGCGTTGGGCATCCACCGGGGCTTGTTCGATGACCGAAATAAAGCTGCTGCGGCCGGCAATAAGCTTTTCAAGAATGTGGTACTGGTTGGTTACGTCGCTTACATGTATACGCAAAAGTATTTCGCTTGCCTGACTGCAGCCGTATCGGGCAAGCTGTGCATCGTAAGCTGCCAGCACTTCGCTTGCTTCATCGGCAAAGTTATCTTTTCCGGCACCGTAAGCTGTGAAGAAATCTTCGCGGATGCCGGTTGAAGTAGTGAATTCAGCATGGGAAACGACGATCAATTTTTACCTCCTTGGAGCTGTATGGCGGGCAGTATTATTCTTTGAGGATACTTTCTTACCCGCCCCCGTTTATCCGGCTTGGATGTAACGATCCAGCTGGCTTGAAAGACCGCGTTGGATGCTTTGCCGGCAGAATTTTTATCGGCCTGCAACGTGATCTTGACCGGCACTGCTTCGACTCTGGAACGGGTGACGGTTCTGTATTGGGCTTTACCTTTGTTCTGTTTTTTGCCCTTGGCTTTGACTTTGATTTTTTCCTTGTATTGGATCACCCGGGTCTTGCTTGCCGGGGCGGATACGACCTTTACCCAGTCGGGTTTATTGAGCAGTTCGAGCCGTATTTCCACATTGGGCGGTATGTAGCCGCTGACAAGTTTGGCGGTCAGCGTTACCGGTTTGCCGTCAGGCAGCACGACTTTGCTGTTTTTGATGTTCTGAAACTCCATCAGTCCGCCTTTGCCCGCTACCCGCACAGGGAACGAGGCTGCCGGATTTATATGCGTGTAGGCAAAAGCTTGCATGGCTTCGTCGCCGGGGATCACGCGGGTCTTGAATTTACCGGCACTGCCTTCGATGACCAATTCTTCGATGGGGCGGTCTTTTTTGTATTCGCCGGTAATGGTGAAGTCCGCCTGACTGCAGTTGGCGGGTATGGTATCGGCGCCCAGGAACCTGTACCCCCGGGGACTGACGATCTTGAGCTTGATCTCGCCATTGAATTGGTCAAAACGTTCCGCCGTGATGCTTATTTTATTGGCAGTATTTGCCGAAAGCCGCAGCGTGGAAGGTGCCGTATACAGCGCAAAACGCTTCCGCTTGCGGTCGATACGCAAAAAATATTTGTATTCTTTGCCGCAAGCTTGTGCCACATCGCTGACATTTATGGTGTAAGTGCCGCTTTCCGGAGCTTTGAATACAAGCATCGGGTCGGCGGTGTTATGCAATATCACTCCGAATTTCGGGCGTTCAATATCGTCGTTGTGTGCCAGCAGTTTGCCGTTGTCGTCAAAGACCTTGATCACCGCATCCGGCGGCAGGCCCAGTCGGCGGGCAAAAACTTCCAGGACTACTTCCTGACCTTTTTCCAGCTTGATGGGGCAGTTGTTGCCGGCAGCTTTGGTCAGCACCCTGCCGAGTATGACCGGATGATCCACCGGCGAAGTTATGAGCAAAGACCCCATATCTTTGAACGGCACTTTGCCGATCACCGGTGCGGCAGCGTTGGGGGCGGGCTGTTTGCCGTTAAAAACATTTATCCGGTAGACAAAATCCAATCTGCCCCGGTAGAGGGCATCGCGCACATTCAAAGTGTAAACTCCATCTTCCGGAGCGGTAAAAGTCAGCACCGGGTCGGGATCAAAAAAGTTGTCATCGGCATAAGCCAGAACTTTTTTGCCGGCATCGCAAACTTCCAATACCGGCTGGAAATGCCCCGGCACCCCGTCGCCGATAAAGGGGTTGAAAAATCTGCCGTAGAGCTGGAACGTTATCACTTCATTCTTTTTGGCATTGAATTTGTAGCGATCTGTTTCGCCGGGAGTTATCTGCCCGTTGATGGCGCTGGGGACTGTGAAAGTCTGTTCCGGATAGGGAAATCCGGGATAAGCAAAGAAGTTTTC
Source organism: Lentisphaeria bacterium (assembly GCA_017504585.1). Classification (GTDB taxonomy): domain Bacteria; phylum Verrucomicrobiota; class Lentisphaeria; order Victivallales; family Victivallaceae; genus SIG78. The sequence continues at coordinate 20,683 of JAFVQX010000138.1, read as the reverse complement.
GCGGACTTCCGGCACATTGCTTACAAAAAACTTCAACGGATTGCTCAACGAGCCATCCCGGCCGATCAACCGGAATTCCCGGAGCCCCACCGGAGCATCTTTGGCGATCTTGAGCTTTACGATGGCACGGCCGGAGATCGCCGGACTTGCCTGCAATGAGTTCTGGGGCACAAACAAAAAGCGGTACATAATATCCCGTTCACAAGGCGTCAGATCATATACCCGGTCATAAAACGGGTGCATACGCCAGCCTTCGGTGCTTTCCGGCTTTTTTACTGTATTGGGTTTTTTCTGGTGATACAATCTCAATATCTGGTTTATATAACGGCGCTGTTTACCGTCGGGGTGCGGCAGTCCGCGGACAAATTGCACGCTTTCCACGGTTACTCCCTGACCGGTGATGCACGCCTGATTGACGTTCCAGAACCCCTGTCCGCCAATGATTATATCTACTGTCGAGCCTTGCGTTCCGCCGGAAGGCATCATAAAACCGATATGCGGAGCAGCATAAGCCGCAGTTGCCGAAGCAACTGTCAGAAATACGCTCAAGAAAAACTTATTTATATTCATATTTGCTCCTGATAAAGTTCTCTCAATTTGTTTTTGCCGCCGCCGGGGGGCAGGATCGTCAGGTCAAAGTTACGCGGATTGGGCAGTTTTTGCGCCGGATCGATCCCTGCAAGCTCGTAGATACTCCACAACAGATCCACCGGCGATACCGGACGTTCAACGGGTCTTTCGCCGTGGGCATCCGAAGCGCCGACGACTTTGCCGCCAACAAAACCGCCGCCGGCAACCACCGTGCTGAAGCAATGGCAAAAGTGGTTTCTGCCGCCGTTCCACGGTTCCTGATAATCCACCCGCGGGGTACGGCCGAATTCGCCGGTACACCAGATAAGTGTGGTATCAAGCAGCTTCTTTTCGCTCAAATCTTCCAGCAGCGCCGAGAAGCCCTGATCGAATTCCGGACCCAGTTTCTGCATGGATTCAAAGTGTTTTTTATGCGTATCCCAGCCCTGGGCGTTGATGGTTATATAGGGTACGCCCATTTCCACCAATCTTCTTGCCGCCAGACAGCATTGCCCGAAACGGGTCCTGCCGTAGCGGTTGCGCATGGCTTCGCTTTCCAAATTCAAATCAAACGCCTTGGCGTCGTTGCCGCTTAAAACAGCCTGGGCATCCAGAGATGCCTGTTCAAACTCCCGCAGCTCCCGGCAGCTGGTTATACTGCGGGTGAAGCTATCCAGCTCGTCAGCATATTTCTGACGGCGCAAAACGTGTTCTTTGCTTACCCCGCCGGGCGCCACAAAGCCGTCTACCAGAAATTGCGGATTGTTGGGGTTCGACCCCGTGGCAAGGGGCTTGAAGCGGTCACTCAAAAAACCGTTTTCCGAAAAGCGCCCTTTGTTGGTGGTCAATGCTATGTAGGGGGGCAATTTGCCCTTGTAGCTGCCGCTTTTGAGCATGGCAAGCACCGCGCCGATCGCCGGATAGGTTATGCCGGACCCCGGCATCCGTCCGGTCTGCATAAGGTATGTGGCGGTTTCGTGACCATTGGTACGGTGGCACATGCTGCGGATAATGGAGTATTTATCTGCCTGCTGTGCCAGTTTGGGCAGAAATTCGCTGATACGGATACCTTTTACATTGGTGGGTATATCGCCGTAATCGCCATTGTAAGCCTTGCCGGCGTTGGGTTTGGGGTCAAAGGTTTCCAGATGGGATGGACCACCCCATACCCATATTTCAATAACCGACCGTGCGGGTTCTCTTTTGCGTTCCACAGGAGCTGCCAGCAAGTTGCCGGACACCCGGTTGAAAGCTCCGTACACGCCGCACATAGCCATCATCTTGAGAAATTCTCTCCGGTCTATCATAATACTCCTCCTCAATGGTAAAAAATAAATTCTTTGCTGTTGAACAATACCCAGACAGTGTCGCTCCAGACCAGATGCCGGGATTTTTTATCCAGACTTGTCTGGTACTTTTTGAACACCTGCCGCTCGCGGTTGGTTGGATAACGCGAAAGTATATCCAGATAGATCCGGTCGAGCCGCTCATTATCGTTGCGGTAGTTGCGCTGCAAGTTGCGGCAGTAATTGTTGAGCCGCCGGTAAAGCGCCGCCGAATTCATCAGATACAACCCCTGGGAGTCGGTGCTGGCTTTGTTGCGTTCCGAAAACTGCCCGGAATCCCGGGGCGGCCGGCCGAAACTGTCCAAAGTGCCACTGGAAATACTGCCGTCAGCAATATTTACCGCCTTGCTGCTGCCCGGCAGATAGGTAAAAGGTTCGGGGATCACGCTCATATAGCGGTCGTAACCTTTGGTGACGGCAGCCAGCGCATCGATCAGAAGTTCTGACTCCAGACGTCTGACCGGGTAGGCAGCAAAGTTTTTCAGCAGTTCTTCGTCCTGATTTACTGCCGATGCCTGAAACGCCGCCGAATTCATTATCAGGCGGTAAAGGTGTTTCAGACTGTAATTGCTTTTCTGAAACTCGGCGATCATGTAATCCTGCAGTTCACGGCAGAATGGCTGGTCGCCTTTTGCAGTCGAACTGTCGCTGCTGCCCCAGAGTTTTGCCCAGAACGATCTCTGATCGCTCTCCAGACGCGGCAGATCGTCCGCCTGCGGGTAGATCCCCCTGCCGAATGCCCAGTACCAGACCTTGTTGGTAACCGCCCGGGCAAAATAGGGGTTATCATCTTGCAGCAGCCAATCGGCAAAGACTTTGCGGGGATCTGTTGCGCCGCTGTCGATGGTCACGGCGGTGCCATCGGGCAGGCGGGCGGTTATCACTTGCGGCACCGGATCGTTATAGACGATTTCCTCTTTCCACTCATAAGTGCTTTTATAGCGGATCAGACTGAAGAGTTTTGCAAAATCTTCCAGCTCGCTTTTACTGAATTCTGTTTCCCGCATGTTCATAGTTGTCAGCAGCACCATTTTGGCCAGCCCTGTGGGAGAGCGGTCGGCGCTGGCGCGGAAAAAGTTGGCGTGAGCGGTCCGGAAGTTGCTGCCCGATGCGGTCAAAAGATCGTAAAACATGCTTTTCAGCGACCGGTCAGTCAGTAATTCGTCGTGGATCGTCCGGTGATACAGCTGCACGGCGTTGGGCCAGAGGTTGATGGGAAACTCGGACTTGATCCGCAGCATATCGGCAAAACGCATTGCCTGCATATCGGCGTACTCCGGCGAATTGAGAAATTTTTCAATAAGTTTTGCCCGTTTGCCCGGGGTGTCATCAAAAACAAAATCCCGCACTTCCGCTGCTGCGGGCAATCTGCCGGCAGCGGTCAGCGCCACCCGTCGGATAAAGACTCCGTCGGAAGATACGGCAGGAACTCTGATGTTTTTTTCCTGCCAATGCTTGAACAATATCTTGTTTACAGGCAAAAACGGATCGTAACCGGAACTTTTCTCAAAGGTCGATCCGCAGGCTGCCGCAACCGTCAGCAGCGAACAAATTATAACAGAATAAAATTTCCGCATAAAAAAACTCCTTTCCATCCGATGAAATATATAACGCTTTTTCCGTAAAATACAAACTTTATTCAAGCTCAAAAAGCATATTTCTTTAAAAAAGATGCCTTTCCGGCGCTTTTTATTGCCGGAAAGGCGCAAAAATCGGCTTTTGAGTGCCGGAAAAACTGAATTTTATTTACACAATACCCGGGCAAAACATATATCTGCCGGGCGTTTGTCGGTCAGGGGCGTTTTGCTTTTTTCTTTCAGGAAGCGCGCGATGTAATCGTGCTGGGAGTAGTAGACGATGAAAAACTCCTTATCGCTCAAGGGCACGGCAAAGCTGTAAGAGCAATCACCGGCACTTTTCAGATTTTTCTGAAACTTGAGTTTACCCGCTTTATCCATGGTGAACAGATCCAATCTTACGCCTTTTCTGCCCTTGAATTTGACCGGATCGCGCCAATCCCAGTGGCGGGCGCCCACGATAAAACTGTCGCCATTGGCTGTAAGCATTATGCCCTGCAAGGGTTCGGAGAGTTTTACGGATTTTACGATCTTTTTATCTTTGACCACATAATATACCGGTCGGCAGTCGCCGCCTTCACGCCGGACGATGCAATAAAGATTGCCGTCTTTACCGGGACAAAGGCTGGTTTCGTTGCCGGAGCCGGGGAAGGTGAGATACTGCGTGAAGTTTGCTCCGTCGGTGCTGTAATACAAGCTGCTCCGGAACATATCGCCGACTCGCCTGTAAGATGTGGCAATATAACCATTTTCAAAAGGCACACACCCCCAGAAAAAGGAGTTTTCAGCCAAACCTTTTACGGTAAATTCTTCAAAGTTTTTGCCATCGCTGCTGCGGAACGCCTTCAATGAATACTTATGCGTGCCATCTTTTTGCGGGTGGCCGCAGCCATTGTAGATCACCAGTTTGCCTTCAACGGTACAAAGCCGGGGATCCCGCATATCGCCGTTGCCGGAAAACTCCCGGACTTTCTGAAAAGTTTTGCCGTTGTCAGCTGATACATAAAGAGCAGTAACTCCGTCGTAACGCCGGTGCCCGGTGGCTTTGCGGTGTGCCATATAAAGTTTGCCCTGATACGCGGTTATGGAAGGAAATGCGTTGTGGAATCCATCCTTGACCAATGAACCCTGTTCCATTACCGTAAGCTCCGCAGCACTTACACATACACTCAAAAGAGCTGCCCAAACCGGCAAAAATAACTTTTTCATTTTTTCAAACACCTTTTATATGTTTTTTGTTGTTTTATAAAATTGTTGGTATATATTAAATTAACCATTAAAAAGCGGTTTGTAAATAATTTTATTGTTTATTTTATGGTGAATTTGTCAGAGAAAAAATCAAAAATACGAGCAGAATTTCCCGGCACTCCGGCTGATAGTGCTTTGGTCCTGGCTAATTTGCAGGAGTACGAAAAAATGCTGGAGTCTGATTGTGTGGAATATTGCTATCTGGCTGATACGCCCTGTCCGCCGGGGCGGGAGCGGTTAAATTATCTTTTCCGGATAATATTTTTCCCCGACGGTTGCAAAAATATGCTTGCTTCTTACGATGGGGTTATGGAAAAACGCACTCTCCCTGCCGGAACTGTGGCAGTCGGCGGCAAGCGGAACTGGAGCGTGATTGAGCCGGAAAATACACCCATACGCAGTTTTTCGGTAGTTTTTATGCGGAATCTGACCCGTCTGGTATTTTCTCAACCCGATAAAAACGGTTTGCGGCAGACTCTTTACTGTCATTACCAACCGCCCAATGGTTTGATGGCTGATTTGCTGGGGTGTGCCGAACAGGTGATTGCCGACCGGCAGAATGACCGTCACTTGCGGCTCAACGCTTTGCTCAAAGCTGTTTTGCTGCAATTCCGCTGCGACCTTGCCCGACAAACTGCCGGATACGCCTTGCTGCCGGAAAATGTGGCACGGGCGGTGCATTATATCGAGCTTAATTATGCTTTCAACATAAATTGTTCGGCTGTGGCAGAAGCCTTGCAGCTCAACCGCACCATGCTCTCAAGCGAATTTCATCTGGCAACCGGCGAAAACATGCACGATTACATAACCCGATTGCGTTTGCAGAAAGCCTGCTGGCTGTTGGAAACTTCGCCCCTGAAAGTCAAACGCATAGCTGAAGTATGCGGTTTTGATTCTGCGGGCTGTTTCATAAAAGTATTCCGCCGCAAATACAGTCAAACCCCGCGGCAATGGCGGCTGAATAAGCAATGGCTTTGATCCCGATAAAGGTTGATGTGAAAGCCTTGCCGAAGATGGAAAAACTTTTATTCAACATCTTTACTGATTATCAACCGGTATTGGGAGCAGCACTTAAGCAATAAAACAGGGCGATGCCCACTATTTGAAAGTCAGGCATCGCCCCGCTGAATGTTATCAATCAGACTTACGCGTAGACTTTGGGTTCGGTCTGCAGTTTGGCATCGTAGAATTTGCAGAGATCGACTTTGGCATCCGCCTGCAGCGAGATCATGGTTCGGGTGTGGGTAATGCCCGGAATATCGCGGGTCATTTTGTTGGCAACCACATCAGAGAGTTCTGCATTGGTACTTACCCGGATCATAACCACAAGATCGTATTCTCCGGCAACGGTGTAAACTTCGGTAACGCCCGGTATCTGAAGCAGTGCTTCCGTAGCCTGACGCAGCATTTTCCGTTCGACGGTGACCAACGCAATTCCGGTAACCATAATTACAAAAATCTCCTTTGCCGGACATGATTGCTGATATTCTGCAAACTGCTGTCCAGCAGACAGTTCCCAGAATAGTTCCGGTTCGGGTTTTGCCGGCGAACCGGTGTTCCAAGTCTATAATAGCACCGATAAAGATAAATGCAAATAAAAAAATGCCTTTTTAGCAATAAAAATCCGGCAGTTGGAACTTTATCGGCCCAACTGCCGGAAAAAACGGCTCGTTTATATTGAAAAACGCTGTTACTTGGTCGGCAGCTTGAACGCTTCAATAATATCTGCCACCTGCTGGTCGTTGATGGGCGAAAGTTCGCCCAGCCGGCTGGCCATAATAATACATTTGGCAGTGAATTCTGACACTTCCAACCGGTCAAAGGCTTCCAGAATAGTTTTGCCGGTGGTCAGCACCCCGCAGTTTTCGATCAGCACCACCGGATTGGCGGGCGAAAGCACCTTTACTACTGCATCGGGATCGCTGAAGTATTCCTGGCTGGAGATCATGGGCACATCGCGCATCATGATGTAGCTTTCGGGAATAGTGCGGCTGTCGATCTTGTTGTTGGTTACCGCAAATGCCATGATGTAGGGCGGGCGCATCATAAGAATACTGTTCACCCAGGGGCATTTGTTGAAAATATTCCGGCAGATGGGGGTCGCTGTGGAGGGCATTTTGCCTGCTTCACGCATACCCATACGCATACGCACGATGCCGGGGGCATCAAGATACATCGGGTCAAAGTTCGACGGCGTGATCAAAAAGTCATCGTTAGCGTTCAAACGGGCACTGAGGAATGCGCTGCCGCTGAAGAGAAGCCGCTGATGGTAGGCGCGGGCGCGGAAGTTGGCAAGTTCGTCGCGCAATTCGCACTCGGCGGCGCTCACCGTATCGGGGATGAATTCCGGATAGGAGCGCTTGGGCAGTTTGCCTTCCAGCGGCTGGATGGTGCCGCCGAAGCTGGCGGCGTTGATCTGGATGCGCGCCACATAGTCCAGCGCTTCAAAACGGGCAAAGGCTTCGGTAATGGTTTTGCCCGCCATGACCGCACCGTGATTTTCCATGATCACCGAGTCGTTGCCTTTGGCAAACTCTTTGGCGATGATGCTGCCCAGAGCTTCCGAACCGGGGATCTCGTACTTGGCAAATGCCACTTTGCCGCAAATGCGTGCCGCGCTGGGGATCAGAGTCGGGTCGGGCATCCGGCGGGTCAAACTGAATGCCACCAGCGCCGGGCTGTGTGCATGGAGAACTGCTTTGACATCATCGCGCAGCTGATAAACCGATTTGTGGAAGGGCAATTCGCTGCTGGGCTTGTGCAAACCATGCACCGTACCGTCGGGTGCGACCCGCACAATATCTTCCGGCCGCAGCGAACCTTTGTCGATACCGCCGGGGGTGATCCAGATATTGCCGTCTTCGTCTTTGATGGACAGGTTGCCGCCGGATGTGGTGGTCATGCCATAATCATAAAGAGTTTTCAGCGTTTGCACAAGAATATTGCGCGGGTGGGTGTACTGCAGTGCCATAGCGATTTCTCCATAAAAAGTGGTTGAACGTGAAATTTGAGCTTATAATATAACACGTTTGAGCTGAAATGCAAGGCTTGAATATTTTTTTATCAATATTTTTTTATCAATGTTTTTTTATCTATGCCCCCCAAAAAAAAGCTCCGGACTCTTTTGCCGGAGCTTTATAATTGTAATGATTTCAGTTTCGGACCTTGTCAGCCAGCGGAATCACCCAGGAGCCCAGACTGTTGCCCAGAGTCATAAGCAGCACATATAAAAGGGTATGTGTATCCCAGACTCCGGCAGCAGAAAAGTAGTACATATTGGCAATACAGTGTTCAAAACCGCAAAGAATAAAGATCGCCACGCAGAGAAATACCGATGCAAAGCGGAAGATATCCCCCAATTCTTTACGTTTGTAACTTTCCACCCCGATATACATAAGCATACCGCAGAAAAATGCCAGTATGAGTATGCTCAATGGCGTGTCCGCCAGCTTTTCGGCGCAGACCGCACTTGCCCTTGCGCTTATTTTACCGAAAGTCCGGCTGTTGCGGATCAGAAATCCCACCGCGTAACAGCCCGCAAGGTTGCCCCCCCAGATCAGCACCAGCGTGATCAGATAGGCAATCACACCGGAACGCTTTTGCGTTACCAGATAGCCGATGGCTCCGGTAAAGAGCTTAAAGCCGTAACAGAGTATGGTCATCAGGGCAAAGGCAAAGAGAAATGCCCCCAGATTGGCGTTTTTGACTGCCAGAAATACCGTGCCGGCAATACCGATGGCGATGCCGGAAAGTATGGCGTTAAGAAAGATTTTTCCTGCTTGAGTCAAGTTCATTGGTCTTTGTATTTCCCACATAAAAGTTTATTTTTTCAGATAACACAGCGCTGCCGCGGCAGCCGCCAGCACCAGCAGGATCGGCACGATAAACATAAGCGGCCGTTTCCGGCACGGCAGTTTGCTGATCTTGAATTCAGTGTGTTTGGGGTATTCGGTGCTGCGGGTGAAAATACCCGATACATACATATTCAAACGCATGTGCAAATTGATCGCCCAACCGCCGGCTTCCAGAAAGAGCGTCAAATTGCGTTTGCGCAGTTTCAGGAAGGCAAAAATCGCCGTCGGCACCATAAATATACTGATCAGGACTACTATCCAGATAAGTATGACATAGAAAGGCAGCGCCGAGATCGCGGTAATGGCTCCGGTAATGGCTTTGACTACAAAACTCAAACCCGCACCCAATGCCGCTACGCTCAAGCCGCCGGCCAGGAGTATCATGGAATTATTGTTCATGAATTTCTGCGCCGGGATCTGGGCGGGGGCTGCCGGAGCTGCCGGCGGCAGCTTGCCCTGATCGATGGCTTTGGCAAGTTGTTTTTCGGTACTGGAAAAGTCGGTCAGCTTCTGGAGTTTTTCGCTGACTGCTTCGGAAAGCCGCCGGAACGGAGCAAAAAGGGTTTGCCCGAAAGAGATGGGCCCTTCCACCATATCGATAACTTTGCCGTTGTAGGTGATATTGTCGTTGTCGATGAAAAATGCCGGTTTCCCCACATAGATCCGGGTCAGTGCGCCACCGGTAACTGCTACTGCCACTTTGCGGGTGACCGGTACTTTGCCGCTGGAAACGACTTCCAGATAAAGCAGACACAAGTGAGAACGCACCGCGATCTTTTTATGCGCGGCAATATCCTGGATCCAGACTGCCAGATTGTAGCTTTTGCCATCCATGATCAATCTGCCGGCTTGCAGCATACTGGTTTGGTCGGAGTCAAAAAAGTTTTTGAAACTGACAAAGTTATTGACAAAATTCAGCATATAACGGCTGTAAAGCAGCAACCGCTCCAGTTTTTTCAGCGCATCGACCACGCTGCCCAGAGCTTTATCTTCGGCAAAAAGTTTGCGCAAGGCATCTATTTCGCTGCCGGCAAGATATTGCTCCAGCTTTTCTCTGCCCAGCTGCCCGGCAAGGTCGCCCTGCGCTTTGGCAAGGTAATCGATGTAAGGAGCAAGGTCAGCTTTCAAAAGACTCCACTCGTCAGCGGTGATTTTTTCCAGTTGAAAAGTCTGCATGAAATTGTCGATCTTTGCCTGATAGAACGGGTTGGTCGAACTGGAGAGATCCAATATGGTTTCTGCCGACGGCATTGCCAGCGGCGCCGCACTCAAAACCGCGTCGATTTTGGCGGCATCCTGCAAGTCAAGTTCCGGCAGTGCCGCCGGGTTCAGCGAAAATCTTGCCGCATGGGCCGGATCTACTTTTATAAGCTCGCAAAAACGGAAATATTCGTCGATTTTAGCACTCAAAACTTTGTATGCATCAAAATATTTTACCGGGTCATCGTTGCGGAAAAGCGGTTTTTCCGCGGTTTTTGACCACTCCACAAAACTGGCGGCATCCACGGCAAATTTTTCCAGCGCCGGAGCAGTCAGGTTATCGGGCGTATTCAAAAGTTTGGTCAGGTCGTTATAAAGCGCCAGCACCGCCGGATCGGCAACTGCTTTGGCGCGGAGTATGCCGTCGCCGGCAAGGGGCCCGGAGGTTACTGCCGAAAGTTTGGCGCGGATCTTTCCCAGTTCCAGAAGATTATTTTCGCTCAAAAGTTCTGTTGCGTGTTGAGCCGCGAACTCCGTAAGCAGTTTGCCGTCGGGGTGTTCGATATTCAACGCTGTCAGCGGCAGCGTATCTTGGGCGTCGTTGAGTACTTTTATATCGTTGAGCAGCCCGATGAGCCACTTGATGGCGATTTTTACTTCATCGACCCGTATCATGCCATTGCCGTCGTCATCCAGAGCTTTGAAGAAAGCCGGGTCGCCGTTCAAACTTGCCACCGGAACGCAAAGTGCTGCCCATGCTGTGGGGTCAAGATCGAGGATCTTACGCAAATCAGATGCATTGCAGGCGCGGAATTGAAAACTGCCGCCGATATTTTCAAAAACTACGTGTTCAGATCTGTTTTTAAACATTTACTGTTCCCATATTTTGCATTATTTGATATGTACGAATGTAAATATAACACATCAAATGAATTTTACAACTATTTTTTACTTGCAACTTTGGCAGTATATATTATATTATAGAAAATGAACACAATAACACTCTATGGAGCAATATGGACCCTATCAGGTTGATCGTCAGCCGCTGTCTGCTGGGCGATGCGGTGCGTTATGATAATAAAAGTAAACCGGCAAATTATGTGTGCGAAAATCTGGCAAAAGCCTTTGAACTTGTGCCGGTATGTCCGGAGTTCGAGTCCGGTCTGGGGCTGCCCCGGGAGGCTATGAAGCTTTGCGGCAATGCCGAAACACCCGAATTGCGGGGCGTTGTCAGCAACAAAGATTGCACCGGCTATATCCGCAGCTGGCTGGAGAAACGTTTGCCGGAACTGGCGGCGCTGGAACCGGCGGGTTTTGTGTTGAAAAGTTCTTCGCCCTCCTGCGGGCTTTATCCGGTGCAGTTCCAAAACAGCGATCAGCCCGGCACCGGACTCTTTGCCGCTTGTGTTGCAACGGCGTTCCCCGAACTTGCCATTGCCAGCGAAAAACAGCTGGAGGAGCGTTTCGGCCGCCAGAAGTTTTTGGATAAACTTTTGCTGATGACCCGCTTCCGGGAGTTGACAAGTTCGGCTGAAGGTGTGGAAATGCTGCCGGATTTTCATTGCAATCTGAAACTCTGTGCCATGAGTCATGCCCCCGGCAGAATGGCGGAGCTGGAAAAATTTGCCCGCCGGGGCGATTGGGGCACCTACGAGCGAAAACTTGCTGTGGTGCTGGATGCCGAACCGGAACAGAGCAAGCACAATAACGTGTGGCGGCATTTGCAAAGCGTGCTTATGGCGCGTTCCGATGATTATGAACGTACGGCACTGCTGCGGAGTATGCGGGAGTTCGAACAGGGCGAACTGGATTTCAAAGCCATGCTCATGCTGTTGCGTATCGGTGTAGAAAAGTACGCTCCCGAATATCAGAGCCAATTTTACTGGCGTATGCTCGATCCGCTTTATTGAGGCGGAGTTTATAAACGCACAAAAAAAGAGCTGCTGCAATTTTTACTTTGCAACAGCTCTCTGGTTTTTATAATGGTTGGAGTTTATTTGCTGACCCGGTAAACCGCGTTGGGATCGACCTGGGTAGCAGTTGTCTGCGCGGGGCGCTTGACAAAACTTTTGCTGCTCCGGCTCTGGACGGCAGGCTTCCGGTATGCCGAAGAACCTGTGGTGCTGCGACTTACCGTGGTTTTGGGGCGGTATGCCGAAGTCCCGGTAGTTGCAGTACGGGTGGTCGTAGTCGTAGTAGTGGTGGTCTTCCGGTATGCCGAAGAACCTGTGGTACTGCGACTTACCGTGGTTTTGGGGCGGTATGCCGAAGAACCTGTGGTACTGCGACTTACTGTGGTTTTGGGACGGTATGCCGAAGAACCTGTGACTGAACGCACCGGCTTTCTGCTTATACCCGTAACGGTGGTTGCGGGTTTGGGCGAAGATGGCCGGTTGCTGCTGACAACTGTCCGACGCGAAGAGTTGTTATTGATCACAACTTTTTCAGGCGCGTTATTGTTGATAACTACCGTTTTCGGTGCGTTATTGTTGACCACCACCGTCTTGGGCGCATTGTTGTTGACCACCGTTTTGCGGGGACGGTGGTCGGGGCGCCGATGGGGTTTGCCGCTTACGACAACTGCCGGGGGACGGGGCTGGTGATTATTGATAACCACCACCGGTTGCGGCGGGGGCGGCGGAGCTGCCACTACTACGGGGGCAGGGGCAACTACTGCCGGAGCTACATAGGCCGGAGCGACCACCGCCGGCGGCGGAGCTTCCACGTAAACCGGTGCCGGTTCCGGGAAAAGAAACCGATCAAGGGTACAGAAAAAAGCATCCGAGGAATCGTGTTTGAGGTGTCTGCCGCCCAGATGGTGACATGTACAGCCCGTCAACACCGCGGTCAGAAGTGTCAGCGTTAAAATCGTTAAATTCTTACGCATCGGCTTCTCCAAATTTGTTGTCAGCATCTTTAGCGGGCTGGGCGCACATGATCAGGACGATGATCACCCCCACCACCGGGATCAGGGCGATCAGCTGCAGCCAGCCGCTTTTGCCGGTGTCATGCAAACGGCGGCAGGTCACGCCCAGCGAAGGACAAAGCACCAGCAGCGAGTATACTGCCGGAAGGAATTTGCCCACACCGGGAATCAAACCCAGCACAAAGCTGATGACAAAGTTGACCAGTACAAACATCCAGAAGCTTTTGCGGTCGGCGCGGCCGGTGAAGCAGAAATATTTTTTGGTGACGATTTCCATATAGTTATTGATAACAGCTTTGAAATCCATAATATTTTCCTTTATTCGTTATTGTTATAATAAGCTTGTATCAGTTGTTGATCTTACTGGGGCATCTGGGCGCCGAAATCCTTGACTGCACCGAAAAGTTTCAGAGCGTCTTCCTGGGGATAACGGTTGGCATACATGTCGCAAGTAGTGGTGATCGTGCCCTGAAGCGGCAGACCCAGTACGCTGCGCAGCGCATTGCATTTGCCGGGATCAAGTTTGGTCTTTTCCGAATATTTCATGGAAAGGAACGCATTGAGATACTTGGCATTGATCCGGCCCTTGAAGATCGAAGGATCTTTCAGATCCACATTGTCGCTGATGGACTCAATGCCGTCGACGCCTTCGAGATCTTCAAAACCATCCACCCGCACTTTGGCAATGGAGGGCGAAACGGTCATCTGCACGTCAGACTCCCGGTTCAGGAAGAATATGTTGTTATCCAGCATAGTCTTCTTCTGTTTGGGGTTGCCCTTGGTGTTGTCAAAACCGGTCAGGACGTTCAAGCCGATGATGTTGTTGTGGATATTGGCATTGCAGTTGGTGTTGTTGCGGATGGCAAAACCCATATCGGCAAGGTCATTGAGGCGGCTCCAGGTAAAAAGCACGGTGTTGTAGGCGCATTCCCAGGAGAGGGGCTCGCGGCCGTTGGAGCAAGTGACATTGACCGAAATCATGCGGTTGTTGCAGAAGACGTTGTTGAGGATCTCAACTTTGCCCTTGTACCAGTTTACGTTGACTGCGTAGTTTGAACCATTGACAAAGGTGCAGTTTTTGATCGTCAGATTGCCTTCGCCCCGGGATGCCGTTGCTGTATAGATGCTGTAACGGTTGGCGCTGGGGAATTTGTCTTTGATATTTTTGGCAGGGCCTTCCAGCCACATACCCGTATCAAACCCGGCGGGCTTGCCCTTTACAGCGTGATAGCTGGAGGCAAAACCGTCATCAAAAATGATGCCGTCGATAACCATGTGGAAGCCTTTGGGCGCAGTCATGGGTGATTTGTCAAGTTCGATATGGAGCAAGCCGAGGGCACCGGATTTCTTGTCGTTATTTTCGTTTTTGGGCTGGAACATAGTTTTGTATTTCAGCGGGTCGCGTTTGGTGAAGTCCGCGGAGTAGCCGCCGAAAAGCGAAATGGGTTTATCCAGCTTGAACCAGCCGCACTTCATACGACCGGGGTAGTTGCCTTCTGCAATGTGGATAACGTCATTGGCTTTGGCAGCGGAGATAGCTTTCCATAAATTTTTATAAGGAGCTTCTTTGGTGCCGGGGTTTTTATTTTTGCCGGAGGATAAAGAAACAAAAATATCTTTGGCGGAAAGCGGCATGATCACACCAAGTGCGATCAACAACAGCGAAATTTTTCTTAAACTCGTCATTATGAGATCCCCTTTTTTTATTGATGATTTGCTGTTTGAAGAGTGTTGGACGGATTGGTACCCGGGCGGCTAACCTGGCTTGGCGCATAAACTTTTTTTCATCTTCATGCGTTACCTCCCTTGCATAGAAGTTGATTGCCTTTGAATGGAATCTGTATTGCGCACAGCTTTTTGACAGATTGCGTTTCGAGGCAATATAGCATGACGAAAATCAAAATACAACAGCTGTTGCTGAAAAAAAGAGAGTTTTTTGCAAAATAAGTGACCAAAAAACGGCAAATAACTGCAATTTCAGGAAATATGGGGTAAAAAAAGACAAAAAAAATGGAGCGAGTGAACGGATTCGAACCGTCGACAGTCACGTTGGCAACGTGATACTCTACCAGCTGAGTTACACTCGCACCTTAAAGGGCTGCAAAGAGAAAAAATGGAGCGAGTGAACGGATTCGAACCGTCGACAGTCACGTTGGCAACGTGATACTCTACCAGCTGAGTTACACTCGCTTGTTTCTCATTGTTCCATTAAGATACCACCGATTTGAAAAAATGCAAATAAAAATCCTGAAAATTTTGAAAAAAATCCTGTTTTGACAATAATCCGCTCTTTCGGGTGTTTTCCGGAGAAGATGCTATTACAAAAAAATTGTAAAAAATGCGGTTTCTAATTTGCATTTTTCGACAAAGTAAAGTATTTTTAGCAAAGTGCAATTCCCGTGACAGATAAATCAGGCGCTCTGTATGAAGCAGCAAGCTGACACGGTTTACCAAACGGCAGTTGTTATTTTTTTATATGTGTGCTGACACGGTTTATCACAAAATAGGCAACAATATTAAAGATTTGGAGTTTTTATAATGGCAGATAAGGTAAAGTTCGGGATCATCGGTACCGGGGCGATAGCCGCTATGCATGCCGAAGCATTGCATAATGCCCATAACGCAGAACTGGTGGCGGTTTTTGATCAGGTAGGTGAACGGGCGCAGCAGTTTGCAGAAAAATACAATGTACGGGCGGTATCAAGTTTTGAGGATTTTCTGGCAGATAAAGAAATTCAGGCTGTTACTGTTGCCACGCCTACGGGTATCCACAACAAGGTGGCGGTGCCTGCGGCGCTTGCCGGGAAACATCTGCTGTGCGAAAAGCCGCTTGATGTAACAACTGAAAAAGTCGACGAGATCATAGCCGCCTGCGACAAGACCGGGGTGCTGATGATGAGCGTTTTTCAGTCCCGTTTTGTTAAAAATGTGGAGCTTATAAAACAGGCGGTCGATGCCGGACGTTTCGGCAAGATCGTGCTGGTGAGCTGCCAATGCAAATGGTTCCGCACCCAGGAGTATTATGACTCTGCCTCCTGGCGCGGGACCTGGGCGCTGGATGGCGGCGGGGCGCTGATGAATCAGAGCATCCACACCATTGACCTGCTGCAGTATCTCAATGGCGATGTGGACGAAGTTATGGCGGCAACAGCCACATTGAGTCACACGGGTATTGAGGTGGAAGATAACGCTGTGGCCATCCTTAAATATAAGAATGGCGCGCTGGGTACTATCGAGGGCTCCACCTCCTGTCAGCCGGGGTTTCCCCGCCGGGTGGAGATCTCCGGGTCGCTGGGCAGTGTGGTGCTGGAAGATAACAAGCTTGTGCGCTGGCAGTTTGTCAACGAAGAACCCGGCGACGAAGAGATCCGCAAAAGCGGCGGTGTCGGCGAAGTCATTTCCGGCGGCGGAGCCGGGGACCCCATGGCGATCTCCAGCAATGGTCACCGCATACAGATCGAAGCGCTGGCTGAAGCTATTCTCTCCGGCAGGAAAAAGATCGATCTGGATGGCCGGGAAGGGCGCCGTGCAGTTGCTCTGATCTGCAGTATTTACAAATCAGCCAAACTGGGCGCGCCGGTCAAAGTCTGTTGATGATGATATGATATATTGCGGGCTGTTGTTCGATCTATTGAGATAAACAACAGCCCGCGTTATTTTTGATGATTTGATTTATCAGAAGTCAGTAGCTAACTTGCCTTCCAGAAAATCGCAGATGTCCTGAAATGCCTGAAGCTGCATCTGGCGCTTGAGTTCGTAGAAAAAACCGTGTTCCACGCGTTTGTAGATCTTCCATTGACTGGCGATACCCATTGCCCGGTGTTGGCGGGCGATATTGCGGGTGTGTTCCCAGGGGAAAAGGTGTTCCAGCTCGGCTTCCATAAAAAATATTCCGGGGTTATCCTGCCGGATAAAATTTTCCAGCGACAGCCGCTCAAAGGGTTCAGGGTTTTGATCGTACTTTACCCCGGCTATGCCTTGCATCTGGTTCCAGAATGGGGGCATCATGCCTTCCCAATGTTTGAAGTTGTGGGGCGTTGCTTGCAGAAACGCCATCTCCGGGCGGACTTCCGGATACTTTAATTTGCTGACATCTTCGCCGCATTCCCCCGGGCGGGCGCAGCAGAGCAAACTTGCCAGATGCGCTCCGGCAGAAGATCCATGCACCGCGATCCGGCAGGAGTGGCCGCGCTCTTTGAGAAGCTTGACAAAACAATCAAAGGATTCCCGGATATCCGACAGCTGGTCAAATGCCGTAACGCCGCTTAAACGGTAGTCGGTGGTGCAAGTTATATACCCCAGTTTGCCGAATGCTTGCATGATTTCGTAAAAACCGGTGCGCGATCCGGCGTTCCAGCCGCCGCCGTGCACAAAAAATATTGCCACATCTTTGACCGGTACTCCGGCTGCCGGCTCAAAAATATCGAAAATCCTGCCTTTGATCAAAGGCTTGTCCAGAAAATAACTTGTGAATGGATACATACAGAAACTCCTTTTGACTTGTGTTGTATATTAAGATACCACAACCAAGGCAAAAAAGCAAATCACCTGGCTTTTGTTATCCGCATTAAAAGATTTGCCGAAAAACGGCGAAATTTTGAAAAAAAACGTGAAAAAAAATGCTTTTTTACTGTTTAATTATTTGCTAAAGTTATCTGTATGGATTATATTCGTTGCAGGATAATCTTTTTGAACTCAAAAAAATGGAAAATCTATGGACAACGTAAACAGCAGCAAAAATAACGGAAAATTTCAGGAATTTGTCGACTCCACAGCAATAATCTGCCGTCAGAAAGCAACCAGCAGTCAGGAGATCATCAATGATCTTATCAAGGCGGCCGTTGCCAGTCACCCGGCTCTTAAGTTCGAAGAAGTTCAAGCCGGTGTGTTCGCCCGCGAAGCTATGTTCCCCACTGTGATCGCTCCCGGGTTGGCGATGCCCCACGCCCGTATTGCGGGGTTGGAAAATCTGGTGGTGGCTTTGGCCACACTCAAAGAACCGGTGCGTTTCGGCGGCGAAGAAGATGGCGAAGATGTGCGTGTGGTGGTGCTGGTGTTGTCGCCGGCGGATAATCCGGGGCTGCATTTGCATGTGGTGTCGGCGCTGGCACGGGAGTTTTCGGATTTGGAAAAGATCGACCAGGTCGCAGAGCTTGCAACCGTGGAAGAGGTGGTGAACTTCTTTGGCGTGGTGCAGGTTCGTCTGCCTGATTATCTTAAAGTCGGCGATATTGCCAGCAGTATCGGCCCTGTGCTGCAAGGCGATGACAGTCTTGCATTTGCGTTCCGTAAATTTGGCGAAAGCCGTGCCGAGCAGATCCCGGTGCTGGATGACTGCGGCAATTTGCAGGGGGTGTTGGCGCTCAAGGATGTTCTCAAGTATAATCTGCCTATGGATTTGGTGGAAAATGATGATTTTACCGCACTCAAGGAGCTTAAACCTTTTGCCGAGCTGATCGTCAAAGCAGACAGCGTCAAGGTTTCGGAGATCATGAGCCGCGAGTTCGAAACTGTCAGCGAAGATACGCCTGCGGGTATGTTGGTCAAGCGTTTCTTGCGTACCTCCGATACCGGGATCATGGTGGTCGACAGCGAAGGCAGATTGCGCGGAGAAGTGAAGTTCCGCGATTTCTGCGGCAAAGTATTTTGGGAATAAAACCGGCAATAGCGCACATTGGGAGTTTGCTGTGAAACGCCTGACTTGGTTTTTGAGTTTATGTTTGGCGGTGTTCTTCTGCGGTGCCGCCGAGCTGCCGCTGCAGGGAGTTTACGACTGGCACGATGCCCGGACGGAAGCGCCCGGGATCAAACTTAAATCATTTAAATTGGAAACCCCCCGCAAACTTTCCATACATGCCGTCCGGGTGGATTTGAGCAATCCCAAGATCTATCTGGTGACCAACACCAAAGATGCCGCGTGGGGCGAGTATATGCCTTATCCCAAAAACCGGAAGATCGAAACCCAGCGGATGCGGGTGTGGGATTTTGCCGCCGCCAAACGCAAAGAAGGTCATAATATCCGGCTGGCGGTGAACGCTTCGCCCTGGGGACCGTGGGGCGATCCCAAGGTACACCATCTTTACGCCAACGGGGTGGGGCTGCTGGTCAGCAACGGCGAAGTTCTTGCCATGCCCCATGGCAGAAAAGCTAAAGGGGTTCCGGCACTGGTCGTGCGGGATAATGGCGAAACTGATTTAGTTAAATTTACTGCCGACGATAACCCGGAGGGGATCAAAACTGCGGTATCCGGATTTTCTTTTATTCTTACCGACGGCAAACTTATGAAGCCGGATAAACCCTTGCACCCCAGAACTTTCTATGGTTTGAGCAAAGATAAGAAAACCCTCTATATCGGGGTGGTCGATGGCAGACAGCCGGAGTTGAGTCTGGGTATGACCTGTCATGAAGGCGGTCAGCTTATGAAGTATCTGGGCTCTTACAATGCTGTAAATATGGATGGCGGCGGCTCCACGACCCTGGTTACTTGCAAAGGCGGCAAAAATAAGTTGATAAATGCTCCTTCTGACGCCAAAAATGCCAAAAAAGATAAATATAAAGCTACCCGCCATGTGGCGACTGCTTTAGGTGTATGCGTTGGTAAATACAAGCCGCCCAAAAATAAAGACAGAAAAAAGAAGAAGTGATTTCTTATGCGTAAATGCGTTGGTATCCTGACAGCCGGCGGCGACAGCCCGGGACTTAATGCAGCGATCCGGGCGGTGGGGAAAGTGCTTTCCCGCGCCAATGCCAGACTTATCGGGTTCAAAGATGGTTTTGAGGGTATAGCCTTTGACCGTTTTGTGGAGCTGGATGACGAAATGCTCTCCGGAATCCTCACCGTAGGCGGTACGATCTTGCGCACCAGCCGCCACAAACCCAACAAGATGCCCGTGGGCAAAAAAATCGTGGATATGACCGAGGCTATTGTGGAAAATTACCACAAGCACCAGCTTGCCGCGTTGATTTGCATCGGAGGCGGCGGCACTCACAAAAGTGCTCTGCTGTTGAAAAAAGCCGGACTTAACATTGTTACCATACCTAAAACTATTGATAACGACCTCTCCGGCTCCAACGGCACCATCGGTTTTGATACAGCGTTGAATGTGGCGACCGATGCTATCGACAGTCTGCACAGCACCGCCAGCAGTCATAAACGCATTATGCTTGTGGAGGTTATGGGGCATAAGACCGGCTGGCTCACTTTGGGCAGCGGCATTGCCGGCGGGGCAGATGTCATATTGATCCCCGAAATACCTTACAGTCTGGAAAAGGTTGCCGAAGCATTGAAACTCCGTTCCAGAGAGGGCAAGTTTTTCAGCATCGTGCCAGTCGCCGAAGGGGCGGTGGATGTGGCAACGGCAGAAAAAATCGCCAAAATTCAGCAAACTTTGGATAAAACCGACGATAAAAAACGCAAAGCCGAGCTGAAAGCAGAATTAGCTGAATTGACATCCTATAAGCCAGAGCGTATTTTTGAATTGGCAAAAAAACTTGAAGAACTCACCAAGTTAGAAACCCGCGTTACTATTTTAGGCTATCTTCAGCGGGGCGGCACCCCCAGTTGTTTTGACCGGATGCTGGCAACCAGATTGGGCGTCCGGGCGGCAGAAGCTGTGCTGAACAGGGAGTTCGGTTTTATGACCTCCTATGCCAACGGCGAAATCAGTCTGGTACCCATCGAGGAGGTAGCCGGTAAACGCAAGGAGCTTTCCGCCGATCACCCGTGGGTAAAGTGTGCCGAAGCAAGCGGAGTATCTTTTGGAGCATAAATTCGGTATTTGAAAAAATAATGAGGTGCAGCGAGGTCTGTGCCTCATTTTTTTATCCTGCTGCTATTTGATAACCGGGAATAATATACGGGGAACATAGCCTGACTTTTTCAGTAAAAAAACTTACCCTAAATTTGCATTGTACTGTTTTCGGTGCTATTTTCCTTTTTCAAGTTTTTATTGCTTCAAAAGA
>JAFVQX010000137.1 GCA_017504585.1 Lentisphaeria bacterium | reverse complement strand
GACTTTTGAAATCACCTCTATACAACAACAATAAAAATTATTGCAGGTAAAACGTTGTATCTCTTTTATATAAAATAAATTGGAATTGCTTTTATTACTTGTAATAAAAGCAATTCCGGTGAAAGTTTTTGGAAAATGGGGGTCCGCCGTCGCCCCAGGCTATGGCGGGACAAGGTGGGGAAGAGAACCTTTTTTCAAAAAGGTTTCTTCCCCACAAAACAGTTTTACAACACCCTTTTTTAATTTTTTTATGCAAGCTTAAAGGTATGAGTGCCTGCTTCGAATATTCCGGCTGCGGTTACGGCTTGGGTATTTTCCGGCACCGAGAGTTTATAAAGACAATCTTTGTACTCCAGCTCGATAGGGCCGCAGGGGGTGGGGTGTTTGCAGTAAAACTCTTTGAGGTTGCCCGGATGGGGAGTTACCGCAAAGTGCTTGAAGCCCGGTTCCAGCGGTTTGATGCCCGCTATGCAGCGGGGTATAAGGTTGGCGGGAGCCGCACCCCAGGCGTGGTTCCAGTCCTGATTGGGTTTGAGAGTGTCGTCCCACGCTTCCATGGCAATGGTGGCACCTTTGGCGATCATGTTGCTCCAACTGCGTAAATCGTTGCTTAAAAGCAAATTATAGGCGTGATCGACCATGCCGTTGTCAAAGCAGTATTCCACGAGGAAGTGTGCGGTATATACGCTGCAGGACATGCCTTTGGCGACCAGAGCATTTTTCATGTTTTCGCTTAAATCGGCTATTTTGAAGTATGCCGGATAAAGCAAACTGTGCAGGGCGGTGTGAGTGCTGCCGATGCTGTCAACAAAATCTTCGCCGTTGCGGAAGTTTTTCAGAATGGCAGCTTTGACCTTTTCGGCGGTAATTTTATATTCGTTTTTGCCGGTAAGCTTATACATGATTTGCATGACTTCAAAATAGTAACAGTTGGGCGTTAAATTGAATTTGCCCAGCTCATAGCTATCCCGTTCCGGCGTGGGCCAGTCGATCAGGTCCCGGGGGAAGCGTTTGGAGATCTCTTCCGGCGTGGCATCCCGCAGCAGATCATTTTCTTCCGGAACAAATTTGGCTATATGTTTTTCCAGTTGCGGGAGCCATTGGTTTACGCTGGCGTGATCGCCGGTGTAAAGGAGATAATCGTACACCAGAATAACAGTAATAAGCTGCCACTCGTTAAACCAGGTCGGAACTTTTAAAAGCCAGTCAATGGTGCGTCTGGCAGTAACCGGGCCCCCCCCGCAAGCAAGATCGCCCAGCATGTTGCTCAAGGAATCGCCTTCGTAGGGCTGACGCTCCCGCTCGCCATCAATGTAATAGCCGAAAGCGGAAGTGGCTTTCATGGTGTATTTGCAGAACTGCCAGATCTTGTTGAGTTGAGCGTTGTCAGAAACAAAATCGGCGGCGTTGTCGTCAAATTCGCCATAAAAAGCCTTGCGGATGAGTTTGGCTTTGCCCTTGCCGCCAACGATTTCCACATAGCGGAAAGGTACGATCTCCCGGTTGCCCGCTTCGGGGGGCAGGGGAACGCTGGAATTGTTGGAGTAGGGTGATTTGTGGTGCGGCAGATCAAAAGCAAAAGAGCTTTTACCGGCGGCACACTCTTTTTGCATAGTGCGGATGATCCGGAAGCCGCCGGGTTCACGATTTACCCGGTTGCCGGAAGCGACTTCGCCCAAAGCAATATCCAGAGCCGCCGGAGCTTCCAGTTCAAGTTCAATATCCAGCTGACTGTAAGCATCGAGCTCAAAGTCAACAAAGGCGCAATTTCCGTCAAGGGAAACGGATTTTTCAGTTACTTGGATCATAATTGTTACAGATTTTAAAGTTTGGTACGGTTTACCCGATTAATATACACCAATTTTTCAAAATATTTCTTTTAATACCGAAACAAAATGCAAATTTATTTTACTGCCTTGCGGAGCTTCCCCGGTATTGAATTCCAGTAATTCCGAAGATTTTTCTGCTGTAAATACTGCTTCGCAAAGAGCGGTATTGTCTGCATGCTGTACGTTTTTAAGGCGTTGGGTATCCAAACGGTACACTTTTACCTCCAAAAGGCGTTTGTCAACGCTTAAATTCAGCAACCCTTTGCCGCTGATAACAAATCTGACTTTGTATTTTTTGCCCGGTTCAAGATTGTTCATTTGCTGATTCAATTTGGCAGAATATTGATTTTTGGTAAATATTGCCATATTGGATGAATCATTGTTATTATTGAAATATTTAAGAAAGTTTGCTCCGTCAGCAGCTTTTCCGTAACCAACGGATCCACTCTTATTCCAATATTTCAAGTGTTCACGAAAAGAGGCATTTTTGAGATGTCCGGGAACCAGTTTCAAGCCAAATTCATCCGAAAGCCTACTCTTTTTGCCTTCAAAAACATAATGTTTGAATAATGCAGAAATCCAACGGTGCCGGTCGGTATCGGCATAATTACCACCCCAGAAATTGATACCGCCGATATTCTTGAATTCAGGACTATTGGCAAGTACATTAAGCTGCATATCCAGAAATACCCGATGGTCTGCTTCCGGTTCATGGTCAACACTGAAATTCAATGGCATGTTGCTTTGACAAAGAGAAATGCCGATTTGAGGCATGATACCGGGGAGCATTTTATTAAGTCGCACGGCATAAGCTATCAAGCGGTCGTTAATAAATTTTTCTGCCAGTTTTTCATCTGCATAGCGGTTGGGTAAATAAAGTTCAGATAAAATATAACTGTGGTCGGTCAGGTTGGTGCTGTCAGCAAAAACTTTTGCAGTGAAGCGATTATTTTGCAGATTGCCGCATATATAAGTGTAGACATCACGCTCGGGTGTTAGAGCAAGACGCGGCAGATTTTTCAAAAAATAAACCAGCGGTTTTTCTGAAGCCATGGCAAGTTCATCAATGAAAATTCCGTCCACGTTTTTATTGTTTACATCCATACCGCGAGTTTTGATTGGAATTTGAGCATTCAATTTGGCATTGTTGATTGCAGCTATCTTGCAGTTTACATAAAACTTTTGAGTACCGCTTCGCAGTTTTTTTACATCTGCTTCAGGTGCTTCAGTGCCCAAAAAGTTCATGGTATACGGCAGCATGTATTTTTGAACAAAGGTCCAATCCTGTTTGGGGATATTGGTAAAGAACGGTCCGGTTGCAAAAGCATACAAACTTACCTCCGCTATGGCAGAAACCGTAACTTTACCGCTGCCTTTAACTACTGTAAAATTGTGATTGCCTAAACCCAGACGCACGAATTGTCCGGTTGTCAAATCTCTGGCAGCAACATTTATACACATATTATGCGGCATCGTAAAAAGAACCCAGCCATTACGCGGATTGCCAAAAGATGATTTTTCGTTTGCTTGCAGTGTTTTTTCAAATAATACTTTATGCAGATTGCTCAAAACTTTTATCCGGGAGGTATCTACACCTGGAACAATCCTGACTTTTATATGGGTAGAATATTTGCCGTCAGTTACTTTTACTGTATAATCATCCGGTTTTAACCCTGAAAGATCCAAGGTTGTTACGCCATCTTTTACTGCGGCTTTGCGGTGTATTTTTTCCACAGTATAGGTCAAAAATTTAACCGTTTTATCTCCAAACCAGCGGCAGACGAGTTTTGCTGCATTATCTGGTATAGCGTTAAGCCGCGGAGATACCGCGACAAGTTTTATTTCCGGAATAAGTTTGAGATAAGCGGTACTTTTTTCGTAAGCACTTTTAGTAGCAGGTTCCACTCGTACATCGGATACTTCAAGCATGCCCGAACGCTGTTTGTTGACGCGTATAGCTGCACTGTAATACCCTCCACGGGATTCAAAGCCGGTAAATTCGTAAGAAAAATCCTGCCAATCATAAGAACCTTGAGGTATGTCGGCTGGTGCACTTGTTTTCCAACCATTGTTGAAAACAAAAAAACGTCCGACAGAAGCTCTGAAATTATTGGCTCGTATTTTGGCGCGAAACCGGTATTTTTCTCCGGGAACAATGGTAAATGTCCAATCCTGGCGGATCGTTGTATAGACATTGCGTTTGGTAAAGATAAATCTTCCACCGTTATTGTAACCGCCGTCACTGGCATAGCCGGGAGCATTGGCTCCGACAAAACGCCATGATTGAGGAAAATTACCGGCAAACAGTTCTAACTTGCCATTTGACAACAAATTACTATATGTTCCACCCAGAACAGACCCATCAGCACAAAAACAATATATGCAGCAGAAAAAAGATATATAGAACAATACAAGTTTCATATTTTCAAGCCTTATTCAGTATAATCCATTCCATAACGGATTTTATCGACGTCTTCAAATTTCATTGTGTGTACCGAACCGTCAAAAGTCCCGATATTCGCCATTTTATTGTGGCGGTGGGCAAGGCTTGAAGTGTTTTTGCTGTAATCTATCCCGGTAAAAGATTTTGCAGTTGCATCGCCTATAAATATCCGGTTGGTCGGATCTTCTATCTGAGTCATGTTGTGTGATATGTTGCTGCCGGTAGTGTTTGAGGCATAATAATTTATGCCATAATCTGAACAGTTGCCGACATCATCCCAGCCGCCATATGGATTAGTTGCGGAGGCTGTTCCGTGTGTTTCCGGACAGCCGAAAATCGCCAGAACATTCCGCCGGGAGGGGTCAGGATTTTTTTCATCGCAACGATATGTGCCGTGAGCTGTTTCTATATAACCGGCATTTTTCAGTGCCACCATCCAGCTGGTTGCTCCGTATGTTGTACCGCCTTTTGCATAATTCAGAGGAGCCGGCAGAAATTCTTTATTATCATGAGTATAAGTAATCAATATAAGAGAAGCATTTTTAAGATTCGATACGCAGCTTGCCGCTCTTGCCCGTGCCCGGGCTGCAGACAGTGCCGGCAGCAGCATTGCCGCTAAAATTGCAATGATAGCGATTACCACAAGAAGTTCAATGAGGGTGAATTTTTGAAATTTCATTTTTTTCTCCTGTTATGATTTATTTTTCAAACTCAACGATTATTACTGATTGCGGAGCCAATACTATTGCTCCGTTCGACTGAATTATATTGCCCGGTTCCAGAGTTCTGAAACTGTCTATCCGGCGGGCTGAAACTGCTTTAGTCATGCCTGTAAGCTGCATTTTTACGACCACTCCGGATATCCGGCGGTTTACCAGCAGCATTTTACCTTTACTGCCGTCGGAATTTTTTGCTGCAAGTACATAAAGGTCTTTTTCCGGATTGGGGGCTGTATCAATAGCATTTCCAAGTTGATACAGCTCATTGAAAGCTTTGAATACAGCAAAAGTTTTAGTTGTCCGCTTGGAGGGGAACTCATACAATCCACAATACGCTCTGGTCGGCAAGGCATCGTAATACATAGCTTTGTCGATGGGACTGTGCTGCATAAGAATAAATGCTGCACCAACGAAGGTTGCCCCAAGCATACCCTTCATATCATCCCAGCGATTTTCGTTGCGGAAATCTATATAGTTCCACTCATTGAAAATATTTTCGCAATCTTTCAGACCGGCAGTTTTGAGTTTTTTCTCCACATATTCAGCGTGCATGATTATTTCCATGGGGTCGGTGGTATACAAGTGCCATGAATAAAAATCCAGCGGTGCCGCCGTCTGCTTATTGGTGATAAATTTCAGGAATTCATCGAACCATGTTACAAAACTGCGGGTGAAATCACTGCTGTTATGCCGGTTCATTCCGTAAAAGCCACATCCGGCGTAGCCGCCTATTTTCAAATGGGGGAACTTGTTTTTCAGGTGATTTGCCACCACCCGGTAAAATTCAAAAAACTGCTCCATGGTACCGGTCCACATATTAGGATTTTCCGGTTCGTTCCAAATTTCCCAATATTCAATATTATAGTTGAACCCATTAGCCCAGCCTTCGTTGTAATGCCGGATGATTTTTTCGCAGATACGGGCATACTTTGCATTGTCTTTGGGCGGATTTATGTGATATGCTTTCAGTTTGTGGCGGTTTTCAATAGTTACCCCCAGCCGGTAAAATATTTTGGTTCCGGAAGCAATGATGCCTTTTATATAAGCATCGGTAAAAGCAAAATCATAAGATGCCGGATCGTTTTCATCGGCATCCATATTGGGAAAAATGTTTGATACATCAATAAATCTTGCTCCGCCAAATGCTCCGCCAGTGTCGTGAGTCCGCATAAACGGGATTCCTGCTTCGGTAAATTCCGGCAATGCTTCGCCATAGGTGACAGGTGAATTATTTACGCCATGGAGTGGTTTTATTTTACCTGGATTTTTACTGAAATCAACCTTCAATTCCATGGCTCTGCCCAAATCAGTATCTAAACTGTTGGCGTATCCAGCCTTTGAAAAAGTTATCACGGTATCTTTTCCGGCAACAGCTGCCGGATCATCGGTCAAGCCCGGACAGTTGGTTACTGTTCCATTGCCGGCAATTACCGTTGCTGTTGCCAGTGAACAAGTTGCAGAAACAATATTTTTGATTTTATTCATAACACAGAACAACTCCTGATTTTATTTATATTGCAAAACAAAATATAAACAAATTTTTGTTGAAAACCTTGACAATAGTCTAAAAATATTGTATAATAATTTAAAATTTGATAATGAGGTTTTTTATGCAGCAATACAACTTTGAATCAATGAGTCATATTGACCGTTTCCGGTTGACAGTCAAACGGATGAGTCTGGGGAAAAGTCGGAGTCTTAATTTTCATGATCACGATTTTTCGGAGATCGCTGTGGTTCTGGCGGTTTCTGATACCTTGCACTATTGCAACGGCAAGACTTTCAAACTTGCAGTTGGCGATGTTATTGTGCTGCACCCCGGAATAGTTCACGCTTACGAAAATACTGCCGGTTTTGAGGTCGTCAATATTATTTATAATGCCGCCCAACTGCCTTTGCCGCAGCTCGATGGCGGCAACCTTAAATTTTTTCAAGCTATGGTCGATACGGACTATCTGCCCCGGGAACCGGAAAAACCGTTTTTGCATCTTGCCGAAAAAGATTTACAGCAAGTTGTATCTTTTATTGAGCGTATGGAAGAAGAAATCGCTTCTGATCTGCCGGGCAACCGGCTTTGTGTATTCGGGCTTTTTCTCTCGCTTCTGATCTTTATTGCCCGGACTGGCGGCGTGGCGGAGCAGGAACACTTTGCCGGGTCGGCGGTTCGTGGACTGCACTACATAAATTTGCATTTTAAAGAGAATATAAGTGTGGACTATCTTGCCCGGCTTTGCGGCATGTCCCGCTCCGGATTTTTTACTGCGTTCCGGAAACTCTCCGGCTATACCCCCATTGAGTATCAGCAAGCCAAACGGTTGGCTCTGGCTCTGGAACTTTTACGCTCTACCAATAAGAGTTTGGGCGAGATCGCCAGCGAGTGCGGCTTTTGTGATTCCAACTATTTAAGCAAACTTTTTACCCGCAAATTCGGCACCAGTCCCGGCAAAATGCGCCGCATGAACGGGTGATATTGCTGCTTGACTGGAAAATTTGCAAAAAAAGGCTTGAAAAAATTGCAAATCGGTGCTATATTTATGTTTCAATGAAATTTCAATGAAATATTGTAGAGAGAAAACTTTTTACTCATTACTTAAAAAGGAAACAAGACCATGAAGATTTATAACTTCAGTGCCGGTCCGGCTATGCTGCCGGAGGATGTCATGAAAATCGCCCAGGCTGAATTTTGCAACTTCAAAGAATCCGGCAGCGGTCTTGTGGAACTTTCTCACCGCGGCAAGCAGTTTACCGAAGTTATCGAACGCGCTGTTGCCAACGTCAAAGAACTTATGAAGATCAGCGATGATTACTCCGTAATGTTCATTCAGGGCGGTGCCAGCATGCAGTTTGCCATGCTCGCCATGAATTTGCTGGGCGACAAAGTTGCCGACTATGCCGATACCGGCGTGTGGAGCAACAAGGCTTACAAAGAAGCCGCCAATCT
>JAFVQX010000136.1 GCA_017504585.1 Lentisphaeria bacterium | reverse complement strand
GTCTGAAGTAGCAGAAAAAGTGAAGAGCATCGTCGTTGCCCAGCTCGGCGTCACCGAAGATCAGGTCACCCCTGATGCCAAATTCATCGAAGACCTCGGCGCCGACAGCCTCGACCTCGTGGAACTCGTGATGGCCTTCGAAGAAGGCTTCAGCTCCGACATTCCGGACGAAGATGCTGAAAAGCTGACCACCGTTGGCAAAGCTATCGAATACATCGAAAGCAAGATGGCTGAATAATTCAGTTTTCAAGTTTTTGAAAGAAAAGATCCTCCGTCGCAAGACCGGAGGATTTTTTTTGTTTTTAAAAGACCATAGTCATGTGCAGTTGGGAGCTTAACAACTATAAAACTTTTAACGGAAGGGAAAAGCCTCCAGTAATTTTTCCTGGATTTCCTGAATTTGATTGAACGGTATATCGTAGGCGTTGCGTATTGTATCTGCTGTAATACAATCATTCAACAGTTCATTTGCGGTCAACGGTGCAATCTCTTTGCCATAAACAGAGTAATAATCTTTGTATTTGAAATAACCGCCTTTTATTCTATTGCTCAAAACCATTTGACGGTTGGGGATATTAAACGCATCTGCCGCAATAAGACCGTGGAGCGAAGAGGAGAGAACAGTTTCGCATTCAGCGATTTTTTCAGCTGTAAGCAATGGGTTTCCCAAAGGTGAAATTATGGTGCTTTCTGGAATTTTTGATTGAATTGCCTGTAATTCCGGCATATTTTCCTCTATAAAATGGGGGATTATGCCGACCGCATACTTTTTTACCGGCATATCGGGCAATAAACGGGGAATAAGCAAGCCGCCATCCCCCAGTGGAATATCATAGTTTTGTCCGGTTATTTTTTCCAGCAGCTGTTTGGTCAAGTTGCCGCGCAAAGCGCAAACATTCAACTTTCGGGGGACAGCACTCCCCTTGATATCGCTTTTAATAAATCCGGAACTCCAAATATACAACGGGGGCTTTATTGCCCCGGTGATCCTGCTGAAAATTTTTGTGGCAGGCTGCACTTTTTTTGCAAAATCGAACCGATCATGAACAACTGTGCCGCTCCGGCTGAAACCATTTCATGTTCCAAATCAAATAGCTTGTTTAAGATCAAGGGGTTTACTGCATCACCAAAGTTGTTTCCGGCAGAGTAATAATAAAGTTTGATCTTCAATTTTTTCACCGTTATTTTTCAAAGTATACGAATTTTTCAGCAGGAAAAAATTGTTGACGATTTCTGTAACAGTAAAAAATTCCGGTATGACCGGTTTGCACATATCTTCTCTGGTTTGCAGTCATATGATCCCCCATTTTTCAGAATAAAAAAAGGCACATTCCGAAGAAGTGCCCATCTCTACGCCTACCACAGCGCTACAAACACACACACCCGGAATGCGCCAAACCTGTATGGTTTGGACATACCGATCCTGAAAATGTGTTTGTAATGCGTCTTTTTTTGAAGTGGTAGTTCAGAGATGGACTTTTACAATCAGTTTGTCAAATTTTTACTCAATGATTTATATTTTATAACCTCAATTTTTTTAATACATCCCGTTGCTGATAATGTAATATAACATGTTGATATTACATTGTCAAACTTTGGTGGAAAAATAGCATGATTTACAGCAATGCTTTTGACAGCAGCTCTATTTTGTTGGTCATTATGCCTTTGGCACCCATGGCGATAAGCCCCTGGGCTTCGGCGGGGTCATCGGAGTAAAAGATGTTGTCCCGCAAATTGAGCTTTTGGCAGAGTTCGGCTGTTTCCGCAGAAAAATATGCTCTTACCGGCTGCACATAGCGGCAGTTCAAACTTTTGCACAGAGCCAATGACTCGGGTGTGGCACGCTCCCTCATGGGCGGGGTAAAGCAAATTTCTATATCGCTTGCGTAATCCCGGGTTGCCTGAAAGGTATCCTGCCACGCAATAGTAAGATAGCCGGTTTTTTCCATATTGTACTTTTTATACAGGCGGCAAATCTCTTTGATACCATTTTCATCGGGCTTGCCGTTGAGCTGGATATTCATGCAGACTTTGCCGGAAAACTTTTGCAAGACTTCTTCAAAGGTGGGTATTTCGCAAACTTCATACATGGGTTCATCGTGTCTTTCGCCATGATGAAAATAGCTGTAATTGTAACTCTTCAGTTCAGTTAAAGTAAGCTCTTCAGGCCGTCCGCTGCCGTTGGAGGTGCGGTCTATGGTTTTATCGTGCAGAACCACCGGCACGCCGTCTTTGCTCACATAAAGGTCGAACTCAATAAAGTGTGTATGTGCTTTGATTGCCGCTTCAAACGCCGGAATGGTGTTTTCGGGGAACTCAAAAGAGGCTCCCCGGTGAGCGGTCAGTACAGTTCCTGAATAATTGAAAAGTTCATCAAGATCCATCATAATTCAACCTTATACAAACATATTTTTCAGCTTGGCGGCGCAGTCGCTGGTTATGCCGTCTACGCCGTAATCAATAAATCTTTTGGCTTTTTCGGGATCGTCCACCGTCCAGATATCAATAGTAAATCCGGCGGCGTGGATTTTTTCCACATAGGCTTTATCCACATTATCGGCTCCATTAAGATCCAGGCCGTCGGCTTTGCACGCCTGCATCCGGGCGATTGCTTCTTCGGCTGTCACCGTGGGATTGCCGCTAATGAGCAGCAATGCCCGCCGTTGAGGAGCGGCTTCCTTGTAGGCTTTGACCACTTCGTCGCCAAAACTTATCATGGTGAACTGCTCTGCGGGGATCTTTGACTCTTCAATAAGTCGGATAAGTTCCGGTACCACGCTTACATCGCCTCGTTTGATCTCCACATAATACTCCCGATCGCCCAGATACTGAAGGGTATCGGTCCAGAGGGGAATGCGGGTATTCCGGAACCCGGCAATGTTGTTGGATACATCTATTTTCTGCAAATCTTCAAAGGTGGTGGCGTTGATCTCTGCATTGACCTTTTCGCCGCTTACCCGGAAGGTGTTGCCATCGTGATTGCAGACAATTTTGCCATCGGCAGTAAAGTATATATCGCACTCCATGCCGTCACTTTGCCGTTCCAGCGATAAAGCAAATGCCGGAAGCGTATTTTCCGGAGCATCCAACGATTCGCCCCGGTGGGAAATAAATTTTACACTCATAACAAATCAAACCTTATTTAACAGTTATTGTTCTGAAATCTGTGAAAAATCAAAGTACGGTGGCACATCGCGGGCAATTTCGAGCCTTGCCGCAACCCTGCACCTCGGTCGAGTACAAAAGTACACTCCCTCGGGCAGGGCATTGCAAAACTCGACATTGCCTCACGCTGTATCCACCGGAGGCAAGCTATAGGTTTGCCGTTTTTGACAAATCATAACTTGTTTTTTTATAATCATAAATGATATAAATTAACACTCTGGTTTAACAAAATTGAATACATTACTTATTTAACAGTTATCGTTCCGGCGGCGGTTTTGCCCGATGCCAGACACTTTACAGTGACTTTTACGCTGTTGCCAGCCATGTTAGCTGCGGCGATCTCTTTGAACTCAAGCACACCCTTTTCTGCTGCGTAGAAGCCGCTGCCGGGCAGGCGTTTGCCATTAACATCGGTCAGCGTGACTTCCAGCGGCAGACAGGCTTTGACCGGCTGTCCGGCAGAGTCAAGCACGCAGATATCGAACTTGAATGCTTTGCCCTTTTCAATGGCAGAAGGTGCTTTGATCGCTACACTGGCAATGGGTTTTTCCAGCAGCAGCACCAGTGTACCGTCGCCCGCAGCCAGGTCAACATCGAAGCTGACAGCGTTTTTGCCCTGCTTCAAGGCAACAGCCTGATGTTTGACCAGGTCGTAAGCAGCCTTGGCGGGGTGGTTGACGGTGATTTTGCCAGCCAGCGGCAAGCCCTTTTCCATAACCAGACGCCACTGACCCATGTAATCGCCGAAAGTACGCTTGTCATTGAGTACAAATACATAGTCTGCCTTGTCGCAGCCCCGGCGGCGTACCACCAGATCCTGCGAAGTGGCAGTTACCGGTACTTTGTAACCGGCGGCAATGGCGTTGCGGATCTTCATGCCCAGAGCTTGAAGAGCTTTTTTGCTGCCTGCGGGGTCGTTGTTGTCCCGGCGGAAACTCTTGATGCGTACATCCACCATGATCGCCGGAGCGGTGAATTCATCGCCTACGAGGATCACGCCTTTTTTACGCAATTCACGCAATTTTTCAAGGATAACTTCGTCCACTACTTCCATACCCGGCAGTACCAGAACTTTCAGATCTTTGATGAACTTTTCGTCCAAAAGGTGTTCTTCGTAAAGGATACCGGTCTGCAAGTTTGCCCACGAAAGTGCCAGATGGATATCTGCCACCCAGTTGCGGCTCCAGCCGCTGGCAAAGTGCCGCGGTGCGTAGAGTGCCGAAGCGAAACTTTCGAGGATCCCCACTTCCACCGGGCGTTCCTTTACTTTGGGCAGAATTGCCCCCAGCGGCAGGATAACACTCTTGTTCAACTCTGCCAGCCGCTTGGCGGCAGCCCGGTTGGTCAGGCGGTAACCGCCAGCCATGCCCCGGGTCAGCAGCGAGCCGGAACCGTGGTACATGATGCCGTCCAGACGGCGGCTGATCTTGCTCCACAAAGCAATGCTCAAAGCATCTTCAGGTATACTTATATAACTGGCATTGGGTTCATCATTGACCCAGTCGGGCATATTTTTGACCTTTTTGTTTTTGGGGGCACTGGCACTGCGGTACCAGATGGCCTGGGTCATGCTGTAAACTTTCTGACCGGGGCGGCCCTGTGCCATGGCGATAACTTCGTCAGTAGCCTGACCGATCTTGATGGGGTCAGGGTTGGTGTAGGTCCACTGGTTGACCGCATCCACGCCGCCGCCGGAACCCCACAGCGGGGGAACCCGGGTGACGGGGTCGTAGAAAGTCAGGAAGTTATCACGCTTGATGTGTTTGTGATAAGCCTCGGTAATGGCAGTGTGCAGCGGGTTCCAGCCGTCGCCATCTTTCCAGATCCAGCGGTAGAAGATCATTTCCGGTGAATTGCGTTTGATCACCCGATCCCACGGAAAGTCGTCGATGAGTGTATGGGGCAGCGGTCCGCGGCCGGTAATGCCTTTGGGTATATCGAATCCGGCAGCTTTGCGGAAGTTTTCCGGTTCCACGCCGCCCCAGCTCAAACCACTGTTGCCGCGGATCTCGCTGTTGGAAAGTACACCGGTCCAGGCGGGGTGTTCGCCCAGCGATTGGGCAGTATCGGAGGCGACCCGGCTGAATTCGGCTATAACTTCGGGGTGCGAGGCTTCCAGAGCGTTCCAGGTTTTGCCGTCTTTCCGGGTACGCAGATAGCGTTTTTTAGTCACAAATCGATATTTGCCGTAGATTCGTTCCCACAGCCAGACGCCGCTTTTAAGCGAATTATCCAGCGAGTTGATGCTGGCAATCTTGTTGGCGGCGGTGTATTCTCCGGAAATGGGCGTAAAGGTGGTATTAGTGTGGGTAAAACCGGCAGCCTTCAAGCGGCTGGTTATATCGACGCCCCACATCATTACCGGGTAGTTGGGGGTCTTGCCTTCAGAGATATGATACTCAAGTTTGTTTTCTGCCAGCACTTTACCGGCAGAGTCGGTAACTGCGGCATCAAAGGCGTAATCGCCGGGGAGCAGAGTTGTATTTATATCGAGAGCAAATTCAGCGGGTTCGCCGGGTTTTACGCTTTCAACGGCAAAATCTTTCTTGAAGCCGCAGGGCGAGGAAACCGCCACTTTCAGATTTTTAACTTCGGCTTTGCGGGTGTGCACATTGAAATAGAGTTTTTTATCCTGTTCGCCCCGGATAAAGGCACCCCGCCTGGTGAAATCACGGGTTACGCTGATATTGTTGGCAGCTTTGGCAGACATACGCACCGCACCGATAAAGCCTTCAAAGGGCCGGTGCCCGGAGCTGATTCGGTCGCCGAAAACCGGAGTACGCCCGGCAGTTGCCATAGTTCCGTAAGGCATGGGGAATTTGTTGATGAATTTGCCGTTGCAGTAAAATCTTGCCATACCTTCGGCATCAAAGTCAACTGCCAACTCATACCATTGGCCGAAATCCATATAAAATACGCCGCTGGAAGCCGAGGCACTCTTTTTGCCGAAGCCCAGATTCAAGCTCATGCGGTAGGCTTTATCGCCCCGGTCGACCAGTTCAAACATCATGCCTTTATGTTCACGGGATTCCTGATATTTGCTGTCAAAAAGCAGCATTTTTTCTCTGCCTTTGAGCACAACATGCTGTTTGGCATCCAGCATAACGAGCATCTGCAAGCGGAATCTTCCGGCAGGGGAGAGGAGTCTGGCACCGCCCTTGACTTCCGCACCGGAAGCTTTGCTGATAACATTTTTTGCCGGGGCATTGATCTGCAACGCTCCGGAATCACCGGCTTGCACCAGCTTGGTGGCACCCCGGAGTTTCAGCTCATTTTTCTTGGCAGTGTTGTGCAAAGTGTTTTTAAAATTCCATTCGGCAACGGTTTTGTAACCTTCCGGAACGGGCTGCAAAGCGGGCTTGTCAGGCACTTCCTGATTGGCTTGACTCATTTCCACAGCCTTGACTTTGACCGGTTCGGCAGTACGCAAAGCTGCTTTTTTTATCACCCCGGCAAAGGGGCTTCGGGTGGAGCTTATACGGTCGCCGATAACTACGCTGCGGACTGCCGGAGCAATCTTGCCGCCTTCAAATTCCACAGTATTTTTGTTTTTGTCATCCCAGATAAAGGTGGCAAAACCTGCCGGGTCGTAGCGGAAAAGCAAGGTGTAGAGTTTGCCATCTTCGATTTTGATCGCTTTACCGGCGATCTGGGTGGTGTGGTCGCCGTAGCCGAAAAAGACTGCCGGCTGCATGGAATTTTTGCTGAAACGCAAACGCACCAGAAAACCGGAATTGAACGCTTTTTTGCTGCCCGGTTTGGTGTTGAAATAGTATTTGCTGTCAAACAAAACCGCTTCTTTGCGTTTGGTGTTGGGGAAAAATTTGGAGAAATCGGGCTTGAAAGTCATTTCCAGCTCAAAAGCTCCTGCCGGAGTCAGTTCTGCGTAACGCTTTACGGCCGTGACCCCGGCATTGACATCTTTACCCGGATCAATGCACACCAGACCTTCAGCGGTTTGTTGAGCAAATTTCGCATCCCGTATTTTAAGCTCGAATTTACCGTCGGAGGATTTCAAGCCTTTGGTGAAATCCCATTCCGCAATAACTGCAGCGGAAAGCACCCCGCCGCTGAACAGCAACGCTGCTGCAAGAGATAATATCTTCATATAATTTATCCTTATGATTTACTTACTTTTTCTCTGCCGGAGCCGGAGCTTCCACGCTGCGCAGCACGATCTTGCTGATGATGCCTTTGAAGGGCATCCGGGTCGAACTGTAACGGTCGCCGATGACCAATGCACGCCCTGCCGGAGCAAGGTTGGCAGCCTTGGCGATCTTGCGGATGGTGGGTTTGCCGCCATCCCAGCTGAAAGCGGCGGTACCGGCGGCGGGATCGTATTTCATTTTAAAGGTATAAAACTTGTTTTCAACCTTTTTCACCCAGTTGCTGGTCACGGTAACGGTGCGGTCGCCCAAGCCCAGATAAACGGTGGCGGCAACCGTATTGCCCGCAAGATTGGCACGCACCATCAAGCCGCTGTGAAAGGCGGGCTTATTGCTTTTGTGGTAGTAGTAATATTTATTGTCCAGCAAAACACTGTACTTGGTTTTGCCTTTAGGTGCATATTCATTAAAATCGGGCTTGAAGGTGATTTCCAGCTCAAAGGCTCCCTGGGGAGTCATTTCTTTATATGTTTTGTCAAGAGTTGCCCCGGCATCGGTATCGGGTTTGGCGGGGAAAGAGAACTCCGCACCTTCGGCAGTGGTTTTGACCAGAGCCGCCACCCGGGGCTTGAAGGTGTATTTGCCGTCGGCGGAGGTCATGGATTTGGTAAAATCCCATTCAGCAATGACAGCAGCACTGACAGCAGAACAGGCGAGAACAAGGATTGCGGCTATTACGGAATTTTTCATAGTTATACTCTCTTTCGCTTTTATTTAAGGATTTCCACATGCACAGGGCGCCAGATACCGCCGGCAGCTCCGGTATCTTTGACCCGGACTGTCAGCACATTTTCAGCACCGAATTTGACCTCTTTGGTGGCGTCCACCGCAAAGTATTTGTTATGACCGGCAACGCCGATATCGTGACAGCCCAGATAGGTGCCGTTGAGCCAAACCCATGCACTTTCGTCCACGCCGGAGAACTGGATCTCCACGGCGTTGTGAGCAACTTTTTTGGGCATGGTAAAGCGGATGCGGTACCAGCCGATACCGTCGTAATCGCCGAAGCCCTGATTTTCCCAGTAGCCGTATTTGATGGGCTTCCACTTGCCGGAATTGCTGACTTTTTTGGCATAGTATTGGTTTTTTTCGGTATGCCCCTTGGCTCCGGGGTCGGTGATGAAACGCCACTTGTTGTCGTCAAGCTGCCAGCGTTTTACCGAAAGTATTTCGTGGTCCCAACCCGGGTCGTTACGCAGCAGTTTGATTTCGCGCTTGAAGGGCCAGCTGGCTTTGCCCGCCAGCTCCCGGATGGAGAGTTCCGGATCATCGGCGGCGATTTTTGTCAGAAAGGTGTTCAAAGTCGCATCTTTTTTGGCAAGCGTGCAAAGGGCTGATACAGCGGTGGTTCTGACCATTAAATCTTTGTCGAGTGCCGCCGCTTTCAGCACTTCCCGGGCCTTGGCCCCGTTGGCTTTGGCATAAAGATAAATGGCGTAACGCCGGATCTCCGGGTCTTTATCTTTAAGGTACTTGGCGGCTTTGGCGGCATCTTCGCCGCATTCACGGGTGAATGCCTGACGGCGGGCTACTGCTGCCGGATCGTCGGCACGCAGCAACGGAATTGCCAGAAGCATTGCCATCAGCAAAAAAACAGTTTTTTTACTCATTGTGACTCCTTGGGTAGATTTTTACTGCTTTACTCAAAATTAAAGTTGTTACAGAACTAATATACCGTTGCGGAATGACTTTGCAATTTTTTTTATTTGGATTTTTGTATTAAAAACAGGAAAAAACAATCACGCTCTTGCAATTTGCTTGCAAAAGCGTGTCGTTGTGCTGTTTTTCAAATCAGAAATGATTTGCCGCAAGGCACTTGCTGACCCTTGCGGCGCGGTTGGCAAATATGCTTATTCGGCGTCGATTTCTTTCATCAATTTTGCCGACATGAACAAACATCTGGGCAAATGGAAGAAGGTCTTCCATTTGCCGCCTTTGAGCATGTGTGTAGGCTCGCCCCGGCGGTTGAGGTAAGCGAACCATTCGCCGTATTCCGGATCGGGGAAGTGGCGCCAGGTCCAGTCATCGAGCTTGTAGAACCAGTTGAGGAACTTTTCGTCGCGGGTCACTTTATAGGCGTACAAACAGGCGATGATCGCTTCGTTATGCACCCACCAGAGCTTCATATCGTGCTGGAGTTCCAAATGGGGTTTGCCCAGCACATCCATAAAGTAGAATATGCCGCCAAACTCTTTATCCCAGCCGAAGTTGAGGGTGGCTTCGATGATTTTCAGCACTTCATTCTGGCGGCTGGTGTTGCCGGTTTCGTTCATGTAATCGAGCATGAACCACATGGCTTCCAGCACATGACCGGGGTTGAGCATACGGCCCTGACAGCTTTCCAGATCAAAGGAGCCGTCGGGCAGGATATTTTCAAAAACCACCTGATATTCTTCGTTCCAGAACTTGTCCAGCACCAGATCAAGTGCTTCGGCTCCGGCTTTATCGTAATCGCTTATTCCCAGACCGCGCTTCATGACCAAAGCCAGATTGGCGATCATCATGTAGTGCCCCAGTGCCTGATAACTCTGACGGGCGGGCATGCTTTTGTTCCAACGGCCGGCGGGGTTGCCGCTGTCCACGCGTTTGAGGTAGCTGTCCATAGCTTCTCTGGCGGCGTCGTAATACTTTTTCTCGCCGGTGGCACGGTACATTTCGGCAGCTCCCATGGCCGCAAAGCAGTCGGAAAAGACATTGTATTGAGAGATGATCGGTTCCCCGGCACGGTTCAAGGCAAAGTAGTAAGAACCATCTTCGGCACGGCCTTTGCTGTAAAGGAAATCAAAACCGTCGCTGGCGATCTTGAGGAAGTTTTCTTTTTTGTATTCGGAGGCGTAAAATTCGCCGAACATGTAAACGATGCGCCACTGCATCCACATATATTTATTGTAATCGTAAACGCTGCCGTCCCGGTCAAGGCTGGTAAAATAGCCGCCGTATTCTTTGTCGATACAGTTCTTTTCCCAGAAGGGGATCACATCATTTACGAGGGTGTTTTCGTAGCGTTCAATAAATTTTTCAAACATAACTTTATCCTTCCTCTAAAGGTTATTTGTTCTTAAATGCATCAATGGCTTCCTGTGCGAGCCGTTCAAGTATTTCGTAATAGTTGGGGATTTTCGCTTCTTCAGCTTCGGCATCCTCTATGCTTACCCGGGTGGAGGGCCGGTCGGGAGCGAAAACTGTGCAGGAATCGGGCACCTGTTCTTTGGAAAGCTCAAAAGTGCCGATCTTCCGGGCGATTTCAATAGTTTCCATTTTATCCTGACCGCACAAGGGCCGCAGGATCAGCATATTCACCGCGTTGCCGATGGTGTTCATATTCACCAGCGTCTGACTTGCCACCTGACCCAGAGATTCGCCGGTCAGCAACGCTCCGATCTTGCGTTTGCGGGCAATGTATTGGGCAATGCGGAACATCAATCTCCGGTACAAAACAGTGCGGTAGCGGGGATTGCAGTTGTCGCGGATAAGTTTCTGCAGCTCCACGAGATTGACCATGTAAAGTCTGCCCGGCTGCTGAAAGGTATTAAGGTAATTGGCGATCCGCTGGACTTTTTCCACCGTTTCCGGCGGGGTGTAGGGTTCGCTGTGAAAGCCGATAAAATCCACCGGGCTGCCCCGTTTCATGGTAAGATAACACGCCACCGGCGAATCGATCCCGCCGGAGAGCAGGGCCAGCGTGCGGTCGTTGCACCCCACCGGCAGACCGCCGGGGGCAGGGAAGCTCTCCAGCCAGATTATCGCCAGCTCTTCGCGGACTTCCACACCAACGGTTATATCGGCATTGTCCAGATCAAGTTTCAGATTTTCCCGGCCGTAAATGCCGCCCAATAAACTGCAAAGAGCTATTTCGATCTCCTGGGAACGCAGCGGAAAATTCTTGTCGCTGCGCCGCGCCCGGATGCGGAAACGCAAAGTGCGCTCCTCTTTATGAGCTTTTTCTATGGCAGTCGGGAAAATATCTGCCCCGGCTGTTTTTACTATATTGCTGATATTTTCCATATCCGGAGTGGTGATGATCGCCGGCGAAAAGTTCTCGATGCCCAACGCCCGCAGCTGCAGCAGTTCACTTATCCGGGCAAGTTCAGAGTCGGTAAAATCCCGTTTGTCACAGTACTCCATATAAAGTCTGCCCCGCACCCGGCGGTAACGCAAGTCGGGGAATTCATCGCGCAGGATGCGTTTGAGATTTTCCAGCATGGTGCGTTCAAAAAATGAACGGTTGTCGCCTTTGGTGGCGATCTCGTGGTAACGGCATATCACAGAATTATACATCGTAAGGCGTCACTCCATAAAATAATACTTAATTGATCCATCAGGTAATATACACTGTACTTTTTATTCTGCAACCTGAAAAATTTGCATTTTTCAGCATTTAATGCTATCTTTTGAGCCATTATGAGAGATTTTTTGAAAAAATTCAGGCATCTGCCCGCCCCTATGGAAGGCGTTATGCGTCCGGCTGTGATGGAAGTCTGCACCGCTTTGGAGCTTTCGCCGGTGTGGGTAACGCCCTTTTTCCGGGTGTCGGAAACGGTTCCCAAAGTCAAGGAGCTGAAAAAGTTCCTTGCTCCTTTCCTGCCCGGAACCAACCGTGTCATACTGCAAATCATGGGCAAAGACCCAATCAAACTTGCGGAAACAGCGGCCCGGGGACTCTCTGCCGGAGCAGCGGGCATCGACCTTAATTGCGGCTGCCCGAGCCTGCAAGTCATCCGCCACGGTGCGGGTTCGGCTGCCATGAAGAATTTTGAAAATACAGCCGAAATACTCTCCGCCATCCGGCAAGTTATAGGCAAAGAGTTTTTGAGCGTAAAAACCCGGCTGGGCTTTGAAAATATCCTTGAAGCAGAAACCTTTCTCCCCCTGTGGGAAAGCTCCGGAGCGGTGGATATGTTTACCTTGCACTACCGCACCACCAGTGAAGGCTACAAAGCAATTCCCATGCGGGAGGAGCGGTTGAAAAATGCCCGGAAACTTATCAAAAATGCTCTGGTTTTGGGCAACGGCAACATTGCCACCCTTGATGAAGCGGAAGAACTCTGCAAAACTTGCAGCTTAAATGGCACGATGATCGGCAGGAATTTCTGGCGCAGCCCTTTTATGTTCAAAGATCCAGCTCTGTTTCCGGAAGAAGGTCGAAAGCTCCTCTGGCGCGAATTGAGCAACTTGCCTTACGGCGAAAAACACTGGGCTCGGGGCAGCGCTATTGAAATGGCTTCGCTCATACTGGGCGCAAATTCTCCGGAAGCTGATGGACTCAAAAAGAGTTTCCGGCAGTAAATTGATTTTTTCAAGCTTATCAGCTCAAAACTTACCTGAAAAACCTCTTGCAACCTTTCCTGGCAGCGGCAAGTCTATTTTTTTGCCAAATACAAAGCAAAGGAGGTTGTTATGGCTGATTCAAACAGAAAACTGGGCACTCTTGCCTTGAGTGCCATTGTAGTCAGCGCCATGATCGGCGGCGGAATTTTCAGCCTGCCGCAAAATATGTCGCAAAGTGCCGGGCTTACTGCGGTTCTGCTGGCGTGGATCATCACCGGAGTTGGGATGTTCTTTCTGGCGAACTCGTTCCGCACTTTGTCCGAAGTAAGGCCCGATGCTGCTGCGGGTATATATATGTACGCCCGGCTGGGGTTCGGTAAATTTGCCGGTTTTCAGATGGCGTGGGCGTATTACTTGAGCAACGTATTCGGCAATGTTGGTTATGCGGTATTGCTGATGGATGCGCTGAATTACTTCTTTCCGGGGGTATTTACCGGCGGAAACAATATTTACTCCATTATCGGCGGATCGCTGGTGATCTGGTTGATGTGCTTTCTGGTGATGCGGGGGACCCATCAGGCAGCTTCGATCAACGTTATCGGGACTGTTGCCAAGCTGCTGCCTATATTTTTATTTATCCTTATCATGCTTTTTGCCTTCCGCTGGAGCATGTTTACCGAAGCTTTTTCCGACACCGCTCAAGCCGGAGCCAAGCCGCTGGGTTCCATGCTGGGGCAGATCAAATCTACCATGATGGTAACGCTCTGGGCCTTTATCGGCATCGAAGGCGCGGTCGTTATTTCGGGCAGGGCGCGCAATCAACATGCAGTGGGCAAAGCCACACTCATCGGTTTTGCCCTCTGCCTTGCTGTATATGTGCTGCTTTCGGTATTGCCTTTCGGCCGCATGAGTCAAAGTTCTCTGGCGGCACTTGCCAACCCCTCCACCGCGCCGGTTTTGAGTTCGGTGGTCGGTTCCTGGGGCGGCTGGCTGATGAATTTAGGCGTGATCGTGGCGTTGCTCACTTCGTGGCTGGCTTTTACGATCATGGTTGTCGAAATACCTTATCAGGCGGCTAAAGACGGCACTTTCCCCCGGATGTTTGCTCACGAAAACCGCCATGGGGCGCCGGATGTATCGCTCTGGATAACCAGTGCGCTTATGCAGTTGGCTATGATTTTTGTGTTTTTTGCCAACAATGCGTGGAACACCATGCTTTCCATTACTGCTGTAATGATCCTGCCGCCTTATCTGGCAAGCACCGCTTTTCTCTGGAAAATCGCCGCCTCCGGCAAATATCCGGCAACTGCCGCGGTGGGTAAAGCTTTTGCCATGCTTTGCGGCGTTGCCGGTACGGTCTACGCTTTGTGGATGATCTATGCTGCCGGTCTGAACTATCTGGCAATGGCATTCTGGTTTATGGCTATCGGCATACTTGTTTACTGCAAAGCACGGCACGAAGCCCGGCAGGTAAATGACAAAACCGACTCCCCCGAACCCTATTTTACGGTGCGGGAAATGATTTTTGCCATAATCATCGTAGTTATTGCCATTGCAGCATTGGTCTGGCAGGGCGGGCACGATCCGGAAGCCGTACAGCTGCTCCACAAATGGGCAAAACAAGCCGAAGTACTCTATGAACAAATGTAAAATGGTGACAATATGAATGAATTGCAAACCTATCGGATATTGATCGTCGAAGACAACTTTGTGCGGCACAGCGAAGTAATGCGTATGCAGCTCAACCGCCTGGAAAGCGCCCTGAAAAGCCGTCATATAGCGGTAATGCGCGCCTACTCCTACAAAGATGCCATGCCTTTGGTGGTAAACGACATGGATCTGGACTCGGTGCTGCTGGCCAGCGATCTGGATTCCGACCGCACCAACGAGCCGCAGACATTGAAACTGCTGACCAAACTCAAACATTATCAGCGCAGTGTGCCGGTGTTTCTTTTGAGCGACCGGGAGCGGAGCGTGGAAGCTCTTTCGCCGGAATTGATGAGTTTTTCCAGCGAACTTGTCTGGATCTTTGAAGACAGCCCCGATTTTATCGCCGGCAGGATCATCGCCGCCGTGGAGCGCTACCGGTCAAATCTGCTGCCGCCTTTGATGCGTGCTATATGGCAGTATAACGAACAGCAGCACGAATACTCCTGGGCGGCTCCGGGGCATCAGGGTGGGATCGGTTTCACCAAAAGTCCTGCGGGCAAAAAGTTTTACGACTTTTACGGCGAAAATCTTTTCCGTACCGATACGGGGATCGAACGCTCCAGCATCGGCTCGCTACTGGACCATACCGGAGCTTTTGATGAAAGCGAAAAACTTGCCGCCAAAACTTTCGGCTCGGATGTCTCTTACTCGGTGCTTGCCGGTACTTCCGGCTCCAACCGTACCGTTATGCAGGCAACTCTGACTGCCGGGCATGTGGCAGTGTGCG
Organism: Lentisphaeria bacterium; assembly: GCA_017504585.1. GTDB lineage: Bacteria > Verrucomicrobiota > Lentisphaeria > Victivallales > Victivallaceae > SIG78. The sequence goes on along the minus strand of JAFVQX010000136.1, from coordinate 5,068 downwards.
ACCGCAACTGCCACAAATCCATCGAGCAGGGGTTGATCCTGACCGGCGCCACTCCGGTTTACATGATCCCCAGCCGCAACTGTTACGGCATCATCGGGCCGGTGCGGCGCAGCGAAATGACTGCCGAAGCCATTACCGCCAAGATACGCACCGCCGGAGAGCGTTTTGACGTCAGCAAAGGAGCCGCTTACGCTGTCCTGACCAACTGCACCTACGACGGTTTGTGCTATAACGGCATCAAAACCGAACACGAGTTGAGCAAGAGTGTGGACGTTGTGCATTTTGATGAAGCATGGTATGCTTACGCAAGGTTCAACAAACTTTACGAAAATTACTTTGCCATGCGCGGGGATGCTTCCAAACACTCCGGCGCAACGGTTTTTGCCACGCATTCCACGCATAAACTCCTTGCTGCGCTTTCGCAAGCCAGTTACATACATATCCGGCAGGGACGCCGCTATTTTGACAGCCGGATATTCAATCAATCCTATATGCTGCACAGCACCACGTCGCCCTTGTATGCCATTGCCGCATCCAACGACATTGCCAGCGCAATGATGAAGAACAACGGGCCTGCGCTTACCGGCGATGTTATTGCCGAAGCTGTGGATTTCCGGCTGGCGCTGGCACGGCTCTACCGGCATTACACCAAAAACGGCTCATGGTTTTTCAAGCCGTGGAACGCCGAAACTGTTACCGATCACGCCAGCGGCAACAATTTTGAGTTTGCCGATGCCCCGCGCAGTTTGCTGTGTACCGATCAGCGCTGCTGGCAACTGGAACCCGGCGCGGCGTGGCACGGCTTCAGCGATCTGGAAGATAACTGGGTGATGCTTGATCCGATCAAAGTAAGTATCCTTGCTCCCGGCATGGGCGAAGACGGCAAATTCAAAAACTCCGGTGTGCCGGCGGCACTGGTATCCAGCTACCTTTACCGGCAGGGGATAGTGCCCACCAGAACGACGGATTTTCAGCTTATGTTTCTGTTTTCCATGGGTATAACCAAAGGTAAATGGAGTACTTTGCTCAATGCTTTGATCAAGTTCAAACAGCTTTATGACTGCAATGTGCCGGTAGCAGAAGTTCTGCCCGAGCTGGTTGCCCAATACCCCGACAGTTACAACTCTATGGGGCTGCACGAACTGGGCGACCGTATGTTCAACTATATAAAAACCGAACAGCCCAATGCCCGGCTCAATGAGGCGTTCAACACGCTGCCGGTACCGGAAATGCTCCCGCGTGATGCCTTTAACAAGATCGTTTCCCAGGATGTGGAGTATGTATCGCTTGAGCATCTTTATGGCAGGATCTCCGCCAACAGCATCATACCCTATCCGCCGGGTATACCCATGCTGATGTCAGGCGAGAACTTCGGCAATGCTAACAGTCCGCAGATAGCTTATCTCAAAAGTCTGCTGTCGTGGAACCGGCTCTTCCCGGGATTTGAGCATATTACCGAAGGCGTGGAAATGCACGACGGCAACTGCTATGTTTTGTGCGTAAAAAAATAACTTGATCGTTGATCGGACAGGTTGTTTGGTTGGGAACACCCTGTCCGGTTTTTTTATGCCAAAAATGTATTCCGGGCGGTTGTAAAGAGTGCTTTTGTTGCTGAAACTCAATAATTTTTGAATTTTTTTCAAAAAAAATCATTTTATGCCCTTGACAAGAGGATTTTTTTTGTGTATATATTAAAGTATGGACTTTTGCAATAGTTATAAAACCTTAATAAAGGCAGTCATTACAGCAAAAGCTCCTGCGGTATGCCTGGTCATCCGCGTCTTTGGGGGGATTTGGCTCCGGATATGTAAAACAATATGCGTTTTTTCCGGCATATCCGGCGATCTTTCCCGGAATATTGTAAAAAAGTGATTTAACGCGGAAAAAACGCAGTAAACGCCTGCCGCTGAAAAACAGGGGCGGGGAAAGGTTCAGAATGAATATTTATGTAGGAAATCTGCCGTACAGCACCACTCGTGAAGATTTGGAAGCTCTGTTTGGTGAATTTGGTGCAGTACAGGCGGCCCGGGTCGTCATGGATCGGGAAACCGGACGCAGCAAAGGTTTTGGTTTTGTAGAAATGGATGAAGAAGCCGGTAAAGCTGCTATCGAGAAACTCAACGGCAGCGAAATCGGCGGCCGTAAAGCGGTCATCAACGAAGCCCGTCCCCGGGAAGAACGCCCCCGTACTTTCCGCCCCCGCGGCGACAAGCGCTGATATATCAGTTTTAAGGTATTCTGCATAAAAGGGGCATTACAACCTTATAAAAGGTTGCAAAGCCCCTGTTTTTTTGTATAAATTTTTATTTGCTGTCGAAAATTATACAGCAATAATAAAAATTATTGCGGGTAAAACGTTGTATCTCTTTTATATGAAATAAATTGGAATTGCTTTTATTACTTGTAATAAAAGCAATTCCGGTGAAAGTTTTTGGAAAATGGGGGGTGGGGAAGAGAAACTTTTTTCAAAAAGGTTTCTTCCCCACAAAACAGTTTTGCAACACTCCCTTTTTTGTATTTTGCCTGATCTGTCTTACTGACGATTTGCGTCGGCTTCCAATCCCGCCAGCCGGACTGTGCGCAGCAGCTCTTTCAGCCGTGCTTCCGGAGTTGTGTTGGCAGTAAGCCGGGGCAGTTTGCCGTCGGTGCGGTAGGTATCGCTTAACCGCTTGCGCAACAGCACCCGGTTATCGGTAACAGTGATACTGCGGTACCCGGCTTTGGCGGCGATGATCTTGATCAAAGCAAGAGTAAAGAGGTTTTCCACTTCCGGCGGGAGTTTACCGAAACGGTCCAGTATCTCCAGATGATAATCTTTAAGATCCGCTTCGCTTGTCAGGCGCGATAAGGTACGGTAAACAGCCAATCTGTTGTTATCGCCGGGGATATATTCCCGGGGGATGCCGGCAGCCAGAACTGTTTCGGTACCACAGCAGGCGTAGCGGATGAATTCGATATTCAAATCCACATCCGGCAGCCATTCGGCGACTTTTTCATTTTTAAGCAGCGCTATTTCGTGCTGAAGCAGCTGACAGTACAGCTCGAAGCCCACTGTGTTGATATGTCCGGATTGTTCGCTGCCCAGAAGATTTCCGGCACCGCGGATCTCCAAATCCCGCAAGGCAAGCTTCATGCCCGCGCCCAACTGGGTACAGCGGCGGATGGCGGCAATGCGTTTTCTGCCGTCGGAAGTGATAAAGCAGCTTTCCGGAATAACCAAATATGCGTATGCCTGACGTTTCCAGCGCCCGACTCTGCCCCGCAGCTGGTACAACTCGGCCAGACCGAAGCGGTCGGCGCGCTCAATGATGATAGTGTTGGCATTGGGCATATCCAAGCCGGACTCGATGATGGTGGTGCAAAGCAGCAGTTGTATTTTGCCATTGACAAAATCCCGCATGACTGATTCCAGCTCATCTTCGGGCATCTGACCGTGGGCAACGGCTATTTTTACATCGGGCAGCAGCGCCGAGAGCTTTTTGCAGCGGTCGTCGATGCTCTTTACCCGGTTGTGGAGAAAATAGACCTGTCCGCCCCGGGCAAGTTCATCTTTTATCGCCTGTGCCAGGGCTTGGTCATTTTCTCGCATAACGATAGTTTTGACCGGCAAACGCTCCACCGGCGCGGTCATGATGGTACTCAACTGCCGGGCGCCTGCCATAGAAAGATACAGGGTGCGGGGTATGGGGGTAGCCGACATGGTCAAAACATTTACATCGGCCCGCATCCTTAAAAGCTGTTCTTTGATCTTGACCCCGAAACGCTGTTCTTCGTCAATAATGACCAACCCCAGATTTTTAAACGCTATATCTGCCGATGCCAGCCGATGGGTCCCTATAACGATATCCACCCCGCCGGAAGCCACCCGGCTGACGACAGATTGCTGTTCGGCAACGCTCCGGAACCGGGAAAGCACCTCGATAGTGTAAGGATATCCGGTAAAGCGCTCGATAAAACTCAAATAATGCTGCTGGGCCAGCACCGTGGTCGGCACGATCATCGCCACCTGATAACCGGCTTCGACCATGCGGAACGCCGCCCGCATGGCGATCTCGGTTTTGCCGTAACCCACGTCGCCGCAAAGTAAACGGTCCATGGGTCTGCCGCTGGCAAGGTCGCTTTCGACTTCGTCAATGCTGCGCAGCTGGTCAGCTGTGGGGGTGAACTTGAACCGGGCGGCAAATTCTTTGACCGCCAGATCATTTGCCGGCAGCTCAAGCCCCGGCGCTGCCGAGCGAACTGCCTGCAGCCGGAGCATTTCAGCGGCGTATTGATGCACCGCATCGGTGGTGGCAAGTTTATCTTTTGCCCATTTGCTGCCGCCCAGCCGGTGGAGTTTTACCGAAGAACCTCTGCCGCCGGCAATATATTTGCTGACCGATGCCGCCTGATGCACCGGTACTTGCAAGACCGCATTATCGGCATATTCCAGAACCATCACTTCCCGCAGGCAGCCGTCCGGGGCTTCGTCGAATTTCAAGCCTTTGTAGAGCGCTATGCCGTGAGCGGCATGGACGGCGTGGCAGGATTCTTCCAGATCGGAAATCACCGCATTTTCCAATTTCAGTTCCTGTTCTGCCGGCGATGTTGCCGGGGTGTCGGGCTGAACTTGCTGTTTGCCCGCATTCATCCCGGCAAGGAGTTCATCTTCGGTGATCAGCACGCACTTTTGGGCGTAATCAAAAAATCCGCCCGGCGGCGTAAAACAAACGCATTTTACATCGATATTCTGCAAATCGTTGTCTGCAAGATACTCCCTGATGCGGCGGGAACTGTTTTCGTCGCTTCCGGCAATAAAAATCGTATAGTTGAATTCGGCCCATTGGCGCAACTGCAGCTGCCATTGGGCGCTCAAAAGTTCCCGTCCACGGTCAGCAGCTTCGGCAGGAAGATCGTTGACCAGATGGGCGGTCGCGGGGAATATGGCGCCGGAGAGTGCATGTTCCGGCGCAGCTTCGGCGGAATTATGTAAACAGAACTTATGCTCCGGAGCGATCTTGCGGATGGCTGAATTGTAATATTTACGGTCTTCGGGGGTGGAAAACTTCTCAAAATATTCATCGTAATT
>JAFVQX010000135.1 GCA_017504585.1 Lentisphaeria bacterium | reverse complement strand
GGTACAAGGGGTTTTACGCAGGCAATAAAAAAGTCCGAGTCAGTCATATGACCCGGACGGAGAATTTGAAATGGGGTGGGAGAAGGGACTCGAACCCTCGACCTCCTGGGGCACACGCAAGGGCGAAGCCCGCAGCGAGCCGGAGTGCCGCAGGCACCCGGCAACCTACACACAGCCGCAGGAGGGCGATTGGCTGGTTTTCCAGCCAATCAGTGCGCAGCACCCGCTTTCGACGGATTTCCTTTTTGAGCCGGGAAGTTACACTTTCCGGGCAAAAAAAATCCGGCAAAGCGGTATCGTCCTCCGGAATCTTGGCAAAAAAATGGGGTGGTAGATGACATTCCGACCCTCGACCTTCTCCGGAGAGAGTTAAAATCTCTCTTGCCAGAGAAAAAATTTACTGCATAAATACCGTTTAACGACCTCTTGGCTCAAGGTTAAGTTTATCTGCATCCGTGACGAAATAACTGCGGAAAACCGACCTGTTATTATAAAAACATCGAAAAAGACAATATACAAGGTAAAAGTTGAAACGGAATCATATTTTTGTCCGGCCCCCAAATTTTGAGCTGCTTATCTATCCCTCCCAGCTTTTGGCGAAGAAATGATTTTTTGCACTCTACACCATAAAGTTGTACTATGTTTACTTGGTTTGCCGATCATTTTCAGTCGCTGGTCCAAAGTTCCGGTTGAGCCAGCAAGCCAAATGGCACGACTTCTTTTTCTGAACGTTCTATAACCGTGAACTCGTAGGGGCCGACCCAAAACGGCCGCTGGGCACAATAAAATGGACCGAACGCATTTCGTCGATGACCGTAAACCGTTATTTGCAATTGATGTTTGCCCGCTTCAAGCTGGACCTCGGCGGTTTGTTTGCCCGGCATCGTGTAGAAGATTTGTTCTTTGCCGGAATCCCAGCGGACGCTTATTGCCGAACCCTGCCACTTTTTGAGATCGACCTGACAGGCGCAGCTTTGAGTAAGTTCAAAGTCAAAGTTATAAGTTACATTGCCGGCATAAAAAGGCATAAATTGTTCATCAGAACTTTTTCCGGATCTGATTTCAGGCAGCGCAGTCAATGTGTTCTGATTTTTTACCCCGAACCGGCCGGACAGAAAGATGCTTTCCAGCCCGGCGAAGTTTTCGTCGTAATCGAAATCCAACTGCAGAATATTTCTGCCGGTGACAAACGCCCCGGCGGGCAATGTCACTTTTTCCAATGCCGGGTCGCACCAGAAACCGCAGCTGTGATTTTCAATCGGACAGCCGTTGAGTTTGATCTTGAATATCTCCGGACTTTCAATGATAAGCCGGACATCGGATACTGGCGGAGCTTCGCAAAAAAACTCGTACTCCAACGTGACCGGAAAACTTTTGCTGCCGCGGGGGCAAAACCACGGCTGCAGCTGTTGATTGCTGCGCGGAGAGAGTCCGTGGAGCGTGCGCAATTGATCATCCAATTTGAGGATGTAGGTTTTTTCTGCCGCCAGCCGTCCCTGACAGTATGCGCTGGCGTGGTCAAGGACCAGCAAATTATCTTCTGACAGATCTGCCGCTTTTTCCAGCAATGGTACAGATTCGCGGCGGACAAAGTTTACTGCCGGGCATATTTCCGGGAGTACGTCAGCTTCGGCAATGACAAAACATCGGGAATCCAGCGCTGGCAAATCGGTTTGGAAATAATAACAGTTGTTTTTGTACTCAAATTGCATATTGGTCAACGTACCGCTGAAAAGATCCAGCTGACAAACTGTTTTGCCCGGAGCTGCCGGTACTTTGACTTGCAGTCCGTACAAGTCAGCGTTGCGCAATTCCAAATCCGGCACATCCTGCTGATTTTCAAAAGTACACCCCATATTGACCGCAAAGAGCAGTGTTATGCCGGACTTGATCTCTCCGTGCTGGAGAATGACACTGGATGCTTCTTCGCAGGAAGCATCAGTTATGCTGCAGTCGGCAGCGTTTCGGCGCAGGATCCGGGCAAAATTTGCTGCCGGAAGCGGCTGAAATTTTTGGTAAAGCTCTTCCAGCTCGCGGGCATTATCCTTCCGGGCATCGATCCGGCCGGGAACAGGGCCGATAAAATAAACCTTGCCGCCCTGATCGGCAAAGTCTTTCAGCAATTTTACGGTGGAAGAACGCAATGTTTCCACCCGGGGGATCAGCACCGTCTGATATTGAGCCTGACCGACGCGCAGATGTGCACCGGATATATCGCCGTACTTTGACATCAAACTTTCGTCGCCGTAGTCAAAATTCAGATGCTGGCCGATCAGTTCCCGGGCAAGTAAGTCAAAGCTGCGATCATATTCCGGCGCAAAAGACATACTGCTGTCATAACTGCCCGCGTAACCCCACATTGTTTCAATGGGATGTATCACCAGTAGATCGGCAGGACTTTCGGCCCGGATAAATAGTTCCCCCAGCCGGGCAAAATATCTTTCCAATTGATCGTGGGCCTTGTACCAGGGGGATTGCGCACCGATACTTGCCGGATAATCCCGTTTGGCCTTGCCGCGCATAGAGTACCACATCAGATGCTGACAGCGGAAATTGATTCCCAGCGCATACTGCCAATCGCCGAGAGCCTTGTGTCCGGCCAGCGGAAAGTCCCATCCGGTACAGCCGTAGGTTTCGCTCAACAGGTGTTTTTTGCCCAATTGACGGGCTGTGGACACAAGCTGCTTGGCAGTGTTCAGAACGTTCCATCTGGCGGTGAGTACGTCGATCCCCGGAGCTTGCATATATTCATACCCCGGCATCGCCGCCCCGATAGCGTGTATCTGCTGGCTCAAGGTGTCTTCGCGCAGCAGATGACCGGTAAGCTGTATATTGTGCTGACTGCACCACTGGCCGCAGATCTTCATAAATGTATCGTTAAAAAGCCAAGTCATCGTCCGGTAAAACCAGTAACGGAATTCGGAAAAATCTTTGCCGCAGTGCCAGAAAAGTTCCGGCAGAAAATCTTCCAGCGTATTGCCGCATTCAGCGGCAAACAGCCCCGGCAGACGATCGCTCCAGGGGCGGCGGTTGGGTGTTGCCAGATCCAGATAATTGGGTTCATCGGTGAAAAAGCAGGGAATGCTTTTGCCGAATTTACTGCCGCATTCGGCCAGATATCTTTCGTGAGTCGAAGCGATAAAAGCCTGCACCGCTTCGGGATTGGTCGTGTCCAGATAAGCGCCGTTGTTGTAAGTTTCCGAAGATGGTGCGATCCGCACCACTATCTGGACTGCTTTTTCGCCGGGGCCGCCGGTTTCGCCGGGAGCTGCCGGGCGATAATCCTGCACCTGACCGTTTTCATCCAGAATGAGGATGAAATATTTGTGAAGAAGCACATCTTCCGCCGGAAACGGCAGCTCTTTTTCTGCGTCGTAGAATTCCAAATAACGCATCCGGAATTTTTTATCCTGTGTGATCAAGCCGCCGGCGGCCCCGGAAGGCCAGCGGTCCTCGTCGTATAAATTAGCATACATATCGAGCTTTTCGGCTTCATCGATTGCACTTTTGACACATTCAAACCACTCTTTGCCCAGATATTCAGTTTCCAGCCCCGCCCGGGAGTGGATAAAAAATCCTCCCATATGCATTTCGTGCATAATCCGCACCTGCCGCCTGATCTCATCAGGATCAAGCTTGCCGTTCCAAGCCCAGAACGGCGCGGAACGGTAAATCGGATCGTTACCCAGATTTTTAAGATTCAATTTGCTCATCCAAGCTCCTGCGCTGAAAATCACCCTGTTGAACAGAATAATATACAGCTAACTTGACCGGAATAAAAATTTCCGGATATTTTTTTAACTTTTGCTATTTTAAAATTCTATACAATACCCCCGGTACAAACTTTCTTTTGCTCAAACCAGAGTATTTTATAATACCACATTTTTCTTTGGCTGCAGTTTGGATAGAAACTTTCAACAGAATAAAATGCGTATTTCCACGATTCTGCATTGTGTACTCTACAACAATGAAACAGCCTTGTAAAGAACTATCTGACAAAAAAAACGCTTTATCTGACATTTTTATTTCTATCGGAGCAATACAATTAATCACTGTATATGAAAAAGTTAATAATCAATAAGCATTAAAATCATTCGATATATACGATAGTATATGCCTTCAATTATTCTTTGGGAAAAACAATTTGAGTTTCGTCATCAGCATATTTCAGAAATTCGATCCTGCTGATATAGATGTCATCGGGGTATGGGCTGCCATATCCAGCCGGAACTGGGTGATTTTGGGGCATTGGCCCATTCCGAATAAACTAACTGTATGCTCAAATCCAGCGTTATTATCTGGAACTGGCCGTCGTTTTTCGGGAATTCCCAGCTCAGCCGGGCCGGTTCTCCGGAAAAGAGACCGATGGCAGATGTCAATGCGGCAGAAGACAAAATGTGTTTAACATATCGATCTTCCTGTTAAAGATTTTTTGTTGAGCAAAAAAAATATTCTATAAATATTATAACCAATCCGGGGCAGTATGGTAATAGTGATTTGTTATAAAATAAGTTTGATTTGACAAAAATCAGACCTGTGCTATATTAAACTGCAGTCAAAGGGGTAGTTTATGTTTAAAAAAGCTTCGCAGAATAAGGTCAGCAAAATAAAAAATTATGTCATCTGGGATGACTTCGGTCTAGTATGCCGCAAAACATTGCACAGCAATGAACTCGATACTCCGCCCAGACACGCGCATAAGGATTTCTATGAGCTGGTCACAGTGGCCTCCGGACACGGAGTGCATCAGGTGGGCGGACAGGAATATGAAATCGGCCCGGGAAGTGTGTTTCTCATCCAGAAAAGTCAATCACATTGTTATGTAAAATACAACAATCTGCTAATATATAATCTGATTTTTTCGGAACGTTTTATCCGCAGCTGTCTGCCTGATTTGAACCATTTGCCCGGCTATCAGCTGCTGTTTAATTTATCTCCAGATAAAGCGGTCCGCAACCCCTCTGACGGTATCCGTATTATAGAAGACTTTTTTCCGGAGGTTCTGCATTTGCTGGAGCGGATGGATAAACTCAATTCCAGTGCCCAGTCGGGTGATAAAACTATGCTGTTGAGTTTATTTGCTTACGTTATGCTGCTGCTGGCGCGCCATTGTCACTGGGCCGGGCCTCCGAAACAGCTGGCGTATATAGAGCAGTTGACCGGACTTTTGAGTTCATTAGAAAAAAAATTTGCTGCCCCCTGGAGTTTGGAGCAAATGGCCCGGATTTGCAATATGTCTGTATCGAGTTTCCGGCAATCGTTCCGCAGGATGACCGGCTTGCCGCCGCTGGAGTATCTGGTGCAGCTGCGCTTGAGCAGAGCGGCGGGTATGCTGGTCAACTCCAACGAAAGTATGGACTCTGTGGCGGCGGCGTGCGGATTCAACGACGTAAATTATTTCTCAAAACAATTCAAAAAACACTTCGATATATTGCCGTCACGCTACCGGAAAGATTGTCAAGCCGGAAAACGTGCACCGGATCTGGTACTCATACAGAATCTCTGAAAATCACTGCTGCATCACTTTTGTCCATCTCAACATCAAAGAGCTGGCAACCTATCTGGAGCAGCGGCAAAGGCAATACGCTTGACATTGCTTTCCCCGACATTTGCCGGAGAAATGATTTTTTGCACTCTCCAGAAAATATCAGTTGAAGAAATGTAAAAAAAGCACTTTCCCCGGCGGAGTGATCCCATTGGGAAAAGTGCTTGATTTCTGCTCTGTCTACCGGGTGTAAACCGGCGCAGCGGGATTTTACTTTATGTAGATAACAGTATAAGCCTTGAGCAGTTCTTTGGGCAGAGTTATTTCTGCCTTGCCATCGACTTGCTTTACTGCAATGGTTTTCCGCCCTTCAAAGTCCGGCGAAACAGCGTAAGCGGTCTTTACGGTACCATCGCGCAGTGTAATGCTTATATCGCTTGTCAGTGCGGGCCACGCTGTCTTGCACAGATTGCCGCCGATAAGCTCACCTTTGGCAAGTTCCGTGCCGGTGGCATTGAGAAAATGGGCGATATATCCGCCTTCTTTATTGTAATAAAGCTCCGAATGTACCAGGCGCGGCGCCTTCACATCCCAGATCTTTGCCGGAGATGCAACATCTTTCAGAACATCCAGCAGATAGCTTTCCAGCTCCCGGTTCCACTCAAAGCGCCATTTGTTATTTACCTGATATTCGTGCGCAAACAATCCTGCGGAAAACATCGTGGTAAAATAATAGAACTTGCCTTTCTGGTAATCTTTGCAGAAAAGCAGCGGCACTTTGCTGCCGGTTTCAGCATCGATGCCTTCCATCATCACCCGGGCATTGACCTTGCCAAGCATACGGTAGTAGCCGTTGCCTTTTTCAGCCGCAGAGAGCTTGAGATCGGCTTTGCCCGGATATTTGATCGAAGCAAGTTTGTGGAAATGCGGGTAGGGAGAACTGCCGAAAACATCTTCAAACCCCCATTGGCGGCGGCGGTTGCCCCACTGGTCGTTCAAACCCGTGATGGAGCTGATGACCACCGTGCCGCCTTGGGCGGCAAAGGATTTTATCTGCTTGATATCTGCATCGGTCAGACAGGAAGAAGCGATCACAAACAAAACTTTGTATTTGGAAAGAGTCTTGTTGTTATGCATCGCCCGCGGATCGATAATATCGTAAGGGATATTGGCGTTCTGAAACATCTGCATAAATCCGCCGACAGCAAGTTCAAAACCGATACCGGTGTTGAAGTCGCGGCTGTCGGGGTGATAAAGGATCGCCGCTTCCGCCGCATGAACTGCCGAAGTGACTGCAGGATTTTCGGTGCTGCCGTTGAATTTGAGGAAATCCGGCACGCTTGCCGGCCGCGCCGTTTGCAGCCCATCGACCATGGCACTCTGCTGGAGCATATTGCTTACCGCCCAGCAGAAGTAGTAGACATCCCAGTTGCCGGTGTAGAACCACACCCAGATCGGCGGAGCGTTGTAGCCGATGCAGAACATATTGTAGAGTTTGCGGTAAGCCATCAGACTGCGCGCATTGTAGTAAGGATTGCGCGGCATGACTTCGGCTCCGAATACCGCGATCCCGCGCGCCTGATCGATCAGGTCAAACGGCAGATTGATCGACGGCAGACTCTGCAGCTGTTCACGATGGGTGCAGTATATGGAAAGAAACATATCCGGAGCCACATCCATTACATCCCGCCGCAGGCCGATCCACCAGTTGGTCATATTGGTTTTGCGCCAGACAAACCATCTCTTCCACAAATCGGATTTGCGGTTGGCCAGACGACTGTCAAATTCATTCATCGGCAGCTGCCAGTTGGTGTCGCGTTCAAATGCTTCGCGGCACGAAAAACAGAGACAGCCGTGGCGGTAGTAGGTAAGTTCGTCGATCTGGAAGCCGTCAACTTTGCTGACTTTCAGAACATTTTTAAGATAATTGCGGTAGGTACGCGTAAATTTTTCGTTGCTCAAACAGAAGTGCGGCGTGGGGGCAAAGTCGTAGATGCAAACTGCCATTTCGCCGGAACGCTCCGCCATAACCCGCAAGCCCTGTTCAAAATTTACCATATAGGTCGAATCGTGGTGGTCGATCACCTTGATCCCGGCTTTGTGCGCGGCTTCGGTAAATATCTTGAGATCCTCGGCCTGCTGCTGCAAACGGCCGGGGAAGCCGTGACGGCCATGCATACCGCTGATCATAAATACGTTGATGCCGTTATTTTTTGCTTCTTTGATCAGTCGCTGCATACGCGCAGGATCATGATATTCATTGAGCGTGCCGCGCACACCGTTGACGGTCTTCATCTTGATATTGTTGCTCCAGGCCATCTGGGGTGAACGCATATCGACTTTGTCGATTTCACGCCGCAGTTCTTTGGGCGCGCGGGCAGTTTCTTTACCGGGTACGGGAAGATTGATGATCTTGACCGTGGCATCCAGTTTGAGCGGGCGTTTGTAGTCCGCACTGTGGTAGGCATTGGCGGATTCATAACCTTCGGTATACCAGAACCCGCGGTGGAAGCTGTAATCTTCTTTTTCGCTGATAAAGTACTGGATGCTGAGTGAAGAAAGAATGAATTTGCCGTCGAACTTGATTTCGGCAAGCGGCTTATCCAGCCATACAGGGATATTCACTTGAGCAATTTTGCCGGATGGGATCGAAAGATTTTTGACATACTCTCTGCCGTTGATCCCCAAGGTAAATTTGTTGTACGTATTGTTGCTGTTGCCCATATGAAAGCAGAATATATAAAGGCCTTTGCCGGGCAGAACGTACTTCAAAGTGCCGTTTTGACCAGCTACCTGGCTGTAAAAAACACCTTCAGAACCGGTGACTTTGCGCAGATTCTTGCCTGCGCTCCAGCCGCGTTTGGCTTGGTCGTTAAACCTGGCAGTATCGAGATGTTTGCAGAACTTACCGGTTTTTTCCGCGCCGAAACTGTCGTAAAAAAGCGGAGTCACATGCTGATTATAGTGCCAGCGCGGCAGCACATGGATCTTGCGGAAGTCATCGGCAACGCCTTCGTTGATAACGATTTTGGCACCGGTCATACCGCCTTCCATTCTCGTGTCGCTGCCGCAGAGAATATTGAGTTTATAGCCCTGATAATCGGGTCTGGCAAAACCGTAGATACATCCCACCGGATACTGCGGAGATGAGTTGCTCGGGCCGATCGGGTCAAAGTCGATGATGATTTTTTTATTTTTGCCGCCGTCGATGGCCAGAAAACGCCAGGCGGCTTTGTGCAGCAGGCCGTGGGGCAGCGAATCGTTGAAAACGCCTTCTTTGAAAACATGGCCGGAGCGGGAAACTCCGACTACACCTTTGAACGGAGCATTTTTGAACTGCGCCAGCGGCATTTGCATCTTGAGCTGACGTTTGGAATGTTTTGCCCATGCGGGGGCTTCACCCAAAAGCGAAATTTCCACACTGCTTCCCTTGGCGAATTCGACGATTTCCAGACGGTGTTTGGTTTCATATTCTTCGCTCCAGACGTTCCAGACTTTGGTGCCGTCGGGCAAAACCTTGTAATCAGATTTCAGCGGCATCTTTTCGCCGTTTTCAACAATTACCGGCGCAATATTCTGCAGCAGCACCTGACCGCGGTGTTTTACTGAAAAACTGCCGTCAGCAGCTTTTTCCACAGTAAATATTTCTCCGGCGCCCAGATATGCACAGCAGGCAAACGCCAGAAGCCCTAAAATTTTTTTCATTGACAACTTCCTTTGATAAATTGACCGTTTGTAAAAATAATAAACTGGATCGTGTAGTATAATACACGATCCAGTTTTAACAAAATAAATCAATGCAATTTTCCCATAAACATTTTGCATCAATCTTTGTCAGCGTCATACTCATCGGGGATGGTGTACCATCTGTACCCCAGAGCAGTAAGTTTGGAAGCATTGGCGGGATTGCCTTCCACATGACCGCCCAGGAAAAGCAGATTCAGACCGGAAGCGTGGTTGGAAGTAGTACCGACCCCGCCGGCGGGGAAGTCACCCGCGCTGACGCGTCCGGGATTGTCGCGGCCGATAAGGATGCGGGTACGCGCCTGAGTCACCGACGAGTCGCTGCAGGAAACCGCAACACCATTGTCACGCTTGGCACCGTACATCCAGAAAATGTAGCTGTGAGTACCGTCTTTGTCTTTTGCCACATAATGCGTGGTATCGCTGGGGCATTTAAAGCTCTTTTCGATCACATCGGTTATATCTTCATCGTCGGCATCGACCGTCATTCCCATATAGCCGCCCGCCAGCAGAATATTGGGGATGGTATAGGTGCTGTAGGTCTTATGATTACCATGGTAAATGTTCCAGCGAACAGACTGGCTGGTTCCATTGCCACCGAGCATCTTGTGGCAGATATAATCTTTGTTGTCGCCGGAATAGACCATCTGAGCCAAACCGATCTGTTTGAGCTGGCTGATGCAGTTTGCCATTCTGGCACGTTCACGCGCGGCAGAGAGTGCCGGCAGCAGCATAGCCGCCAGGATCGCAATGATGGCGATCACCACCAACAGTTCTATGAGAGTGAATTGTTTTTTCATTGTCGGAGTCCTTTCCTTTTGTTTGACGATGATAACAATTTTTTTTTAATACCATTGCCGGGAATCGCGATTTTATCTTTGCATCATTGCAATCGGCAAATCCCCAACAAACCTATCACACCCTGAATGTACTATATTTTTTGCTGTTCATCAAGAACAATCTGACAAAAAAGCCGTATGATTTGACAAAAACAGGGAAATTATCTATTTTGGGGGGAGTTTGCCGATTTCTTGCAGATAAATCCGGCCGTCTGCAAGATACCGCGCGTGGATATGCCGTTTTTTGTATTTTATTTAAGGATTATTTAATAAATAATTATATGTTTTTTCAATGTCAGCACTTCAGTATAAAAAACAGCTCTGTTCCCAATAGTGGTCGGTACTTGAGAAGGGGAAAAAGACCTTTTGCCGGATTGGTTCTTTTTACCTTCTCAAACTCTCCCCTTTTTCCCAAACCTTTCTTGTCCGCTGCTGGAGTATCTGGTGCAGCTGCGCTTGAGCAGAGCGGCGGGTAGCTTCCTCAAAATTCCGGATTTTGAACTTTTGCAATCCTTCTCAAATCCTACGTCATACTTTTGGCAGTCGCATCTATAGAGAATTTTTTCTCTCCAGTCCGTCTGCATTTCATTACGCCGTGATCTTCGAGAGGGCTAACCGACCTCCTATAGCGGAGAATTTCGGGAGATTTTATGCGGATTAGCGCATTCTCTCACCAGAGGATTACCATTCTCCACAGGGCTTCTATAACGAAACAGAAAAGTTGCAAATCTCTTTGGTACAAGGGGTTTTACGCAGGCAATAAAAAAGTCCGAGTCAGTCATATGACCCGGACGGAGAATTTGAAATGGGGTGGGAGAAGGGACTCGAACCCTCGACCTCCTGGGGCACACGCAAGGGCGAAGCCCGCAGCGAGCC
>JAFVQX010000007.1 GCA_017504585.1 Lentisphaeria bacterium | reverse complement strand
GACCCTTATTGAGAACAGAACTTTTTCAGATGAGGTGATTTTTGTGAAAAGTTATGACGTTGTGGTGATCGGTGCCGGTCATGCCGGGTGTGAAGCGGCTTTTGCTGCTGCCAGATTGGGTGCCAGTACCCTTTTGATCACTTTGAATATGGATCATATTGCCCAGATGAGCTGCAATCCGGCTATCGGCGGAGTGGGCAAAGGTCAGGTGGTGCGGGAAATCGACGCTTGCGGTGGGGCGCAGGGCTTGGTGACCGATGCTTCTGCCATACAGTTCCGCTTGCTCAACCGGGGCAAAGGCCCCGCAGTACGCAGTCCCCGGGCACAGTGCGACAAGGTGTGTTACCAAAAGGGCATGAAATACCTTTTGGAAATCACGGAAAATCTGGATATTCTGCAAAGCGAAGCGGTGGATTTTGAGGTTGATGAAAAATCCCGCCGCATTACCGGGGTCAAGACCCAGTTCGGTATGACGATCCCGTGTAAGAGCGTGGTGTTGTCCAGCGGAACATTTCTGCGGGGCAAACTCCACTTCGGCTTGCAGGATTTCCCCGGCGGGCGGGTGGGCGATGCCGCCGCTTCTGCCATGAGCAACGCGTTGGAAAACACTCTCAAACTCCGCCTGGGCAGACTCAAAACCGGTACGCCATCGCGCATTTTGGCTAAAACCATTGATTTTTCCAGCATGGAAAAACAGCCAGCCGAGGAACAGGGCGACCATTTCAGCTTCTGGGGCGAATTCAATAAATCGCTGCCGCTGCCCAAAACCAACGAGCGGGAAATGCCCTGCTACATGGTATATACCAATAACAAAACTGCCGAAATCGTGCGGGAAAATCTTCAGCTTGCTCCGCTCTATCAGGGCAAGATCGAGGGTATCGGTGCCAGATATTGCCCCAGTTTTGAAGATAAAGTGGTGCGTTTTGCCCACCACGAGCGGCATTTGCTCTTTCTGGAACCGGAGGGGGAATTTACCGGCGAATACTACATCAACGGTTTTTCCACCAGTCTGCCGCCCTATATTCAGGAAAAGATGATCAAAACCCTGCCGGGGTTTGAAAATGCGGTGATCTCCCGCTACGCCTACGCTATCGAGTACGACTTTGTCTTCCCCGACCAGACCGAACGCACTTTGCGGTCACGCTATTGGGAAAACTTTTTCACCGCCGGGCAGATCAACGGCACCAGTGGGTACGAAGAAGCCGCCGGTCAGGGCTTGGTTGCAGGATGCAACGCCGCACTTTATGCTGCGGGCAGAGTCCCCGTGGAGTTCCCCCGGGATAAAAGCTATATCGGGGTGATGATCGACGACCTTATCAGCAAAGAGATCGTGGAACCCTACCGGCTCTTTACCAGCCGTGCCGAATACCGGCTGCATTTGCGGCAGGACAACGCCGATTTGCGGCTTTGCGACTTTGCCCACGATCTGGGGCTGCTGCCGGAAAACAAGTTTCAGAAGTTCGCCGCCTACCGGGATTTGATAACTCAAACCGAAGAAGCCGCCCGCAGCACCATGTATAAGGGTAAATCCATACTGGATCACTTCAAAAAGTATGCCGGCGAGTTCGATCCCAATGCAGAAATGCCCTGCCCCGGCGAAGCGTTGGCTTTTCTGGATAACGAACCCTTGCGGGAAAAGGTGCTGACCCAGCTTGCCATAACCGCACATTACGACGGCTATCTTGCCAGAGAAAACGAATCAATCAAGCGGCTGCAAAAGCTGGAATTGTGGAAGATCCCTGCCGACTTTGACTATGCCTCTTTGCCGGGATTACGCAACGAAGCCCGGGCAAAACTGATCAAAGCCGCCCCCTCCACCTTGGCTCAAGCGGCACGATTGGATGGCGTGACCCCGTCAGAAATCGGTTTGCTGCAAATCCATCTGACCCGGCTCAAGCACCAGAAAAAAGAGGATAAACAATGAGTTTTTTCCGGGGAATGGGCAGCTTTTTCAAAAAACTTTACCGGAACAAAAGTGCATTTGTTTCCTTTATTGTCGTAATGCTCTATATAGTTACGGCAGTGGGAGTTGAGGTTTATTCGGTAAGTTGCGAAAAGCGTCATGCCATTCCGGCTTATGCCGTGGAACACCCGGATAAAATTTTTGCACCTCCTTCCCAAGAGCATTGGCTGGGCACAGACTATCTGGGGCGGGATTGTTTTCTCCGGGCAGTTGGCGGCATATCCACGGCGGTAAAAGTGGGTGTTACGGCGTCGGTGATCGCCGCAGTTATCGGGGTAACGCTGGGGCTGCTTGCCGGGTTTTACGGCGGAAAACTTGACAGCTTTATCATGTGGCTTTACAGCACATTTGCCGCCATGCCGACTTTGCTGTTTATTCTGGCATTTGCACTGCTTTTTACCAAAGATTATCTGGCGGAAGAGCTGACCATGCCATTGAAAATATGTGCCAAAGCCCTGAATACCGAACCGGGGATGCTGGCAGTCTATCTGGCGATCGGACTGACCGGCTGGGTGGCACTCTGCCGGATCGCCAGAGCAGAAACCATGAAGCTGAAAAATCAAACTTTTGTGCAGGCGGCAAAGGTCAGCGGTGTAAGCAACCGGGTCATAATTTTCCGCCACATTCTGCCCAATATCATGCACCTGGTGATAATCTACTTTACCTTGCGTTTCGCTTACGCAGTAATGACCGAAGTGCTGGTAAGCTATCTGGGCTTGGGCGTGCAAAGTGCCCCCAGCTGGGGGATAATGATCTCCGATGGTCAGGAACGCCTCTGGCGGGGAGTGTGGTGGGAAGTAGCCGCCGCCAGCGGATTTATGTTCATATTGGTTTTAAGCTTGAATCTGTTAGGCGACGGCTTGAGAGATATCTCCGACCCCAAAAACGAAACCAGAAAGTAAAAAGCCGGGGCGGGGTTGATGTTTTGCGGGGAAGAAACCTTTTTGAAAAAAGGTTCTCTTCCCCGCCCCCCATCTTCCAAAAACTTTCGCCGGAATTACTTTCATTGCACGCAATAAAAGTAATTCCAACTTATTATATATTACCCAAATACAATATATAGGCATAAAACAACCCAGTCAGCAAGCTGTACCACCGCACGCCGGGGCGGCAAAAAAATCCTAAATCATCCCAATACTTCTCAAAACCTCCCAAAATTCTCAAATTCTCCCCAGCTATAATAAAGACAGCTTGCCACGGCAACAGTTAATATGATAAAAAATTATCGGGTATATGTCTGTATTTTTTTTGCATTTTAGCAATTCAAGAGTATCTTAACTTTATAAAGAAAAAGCGAAAGGAGAAAATGCTCTCATAAAATTTATTAAAAATCATAAAATCAGAAGATGACTAATCTTCAAGCGATGGAAGAACAAGAAAACGCCAACTTTCAAAAAAAATACCATCCGCTTGCAAGGTGTGTCTGTGTATACATATATACAGACGTGCCCTTGTCTTGTGTGGTATTTGGGCATTGGCGTGCCTCTTGTTCTAACAAACAGGGGTGCGTCTTTTTTTGTGCTGTAAAAAATATTGAAAATAGTGTAAGAAATAATCGCATTTCGGAAGTAAGTATAAAGGTATTTAATTATCAGGATAATCAGCCAATTTAAGGAGTGTTAATGATGAAAAAATGCATAAATTGCCAAAATGAGTTGCTTGATGACGCTCAATTTTGCTCTCAATGCGGTAGTAAAATTGAAAAAAATCAAGAAGTGAAGCAAGAACGCAAATGCAAAAACTGCCAAGCTGAGTTGCTTGATAATGCTCAATTTTGCCCTAATTGCGGCACAAAAAATGAAAAAGCCGCAGAGCTCCCACGCCCGACTCACTGTAAAAATTGTCAAGCTGAATTGCTTGATAATGCTCAATTTTGCCAAGCTTGTGGAGCTAAAATTGAAGATATGCTTCAAGCGACAGCAGGAAAATTAAAAAAAATCTCACCAACAACATATCATTCGGGTAATGAAGAAAAAAATTGTTATAATTACCCTACTTCTACAGAATCAGCTAAAAAAGATTGTTTGCAACTGGGAGAGAAGATTGCTGTTTGGATAGCTGTAACACTTATACCTCTTGGAATAATCGTAACTTCAATCATTTATTACAACATTCGTAAAAAATATCCTAAAAAAGCATCTGAACTCAACAAACACAGTTTTATTGCGTTTGGAGTAGGAATACTTTTGGCAATACTATTGAATAGTTGCGATGCCGGTATCAATGGTTAGTAATAAGAAAAAAAATATAATGCAGCAAGAGCCAATAAGTGATTTGAATGGAAAATAATCTGATGGGTGTGATGATGATTTATGCAACTTGTCCGCATTGCCAGAAAAAATATGAACTGACGAATGACTATGCGGCAACGATAGTCGTTTGCGAGTCATGTAATAATAATTTTTTTATTATTGATTCATCTGGAAAAACACAAAAAGTACAAGCAAAGAGTACTGAACAATCAAAGGGAAAACAAAATCCTGATTTTGATTGGAAAAAAAT
>JAFVQX010000134.1 GCA_017504585.1 Lentisphaeria bacterium | reverse complement strand
TGATGCAGCGCCAGTAGTTTGCCATTTCCACGGTCATACCTTTTTCAAGATACATATTTTCGGTGGGGTAGCAATAGTTGATGTAGGCACACAAAGTTACATTGAGCGTGCAGCCTTCTTCTTTCAGGCGGCGGCAGACGTAAGTAACCAGATCGTGATAAATTTCTCCGGCAAGGTAGACGTGTTCGGCAAGGCTGTAAAGTTCGCCCTTGCGGTTTTTGTCGTAAAACTTGCTGCATTCTTCGCATTCGCACCAACCGAAACCGTCGTTGGGAATCAAGCCGACGTTGGTGACTTCGGGGTGTTTTTTGCCGTATTCAATAAGGTTTTTGACCAATTCTTCGCGCAATGCCGGATTGGTGGTGCAGAGCTGTTCGCTCAACATCAGGGCATTGGGAGTTTTGCTGGACGAGGGCTTGATGCGTTCGCCGTTGCGTTCGGCAAAAAATTCCGGATGGTCGGCTGCATATTTTTCCGCCGGGATAAGGTAGCTGAAATTGTGGTGACCGCTTTCAATAGTAATGCCGCGCACCCGGTAGAAGTCGATCATATCCTGGTCGATGTGATCGTAAAACTTCATCCAGGTTTCCACATAGTTGAGCTTATTTTTGACCATCCAGTCGCCGATGACGTAATTATCTTCGCTGAACGGGAACTCCTGCACAAAGCCGCGGACCTTCAAAAGCGGCTTGCGGTTGCGGATAAGATAACCGGTGGTTTTCAGTTCCAGCTTGCCGCCG
Organism: Lentisphaeria bacterium; assembly: GCA_017504585.1. Lineage (GTDB taxonomy): Bacteria > Verrucomicrobiota > Lentisphaeria > Victivallales > Victivallaceae > SIG78. The sequence continues at coordinate 16,171 of JAFVQX010000134.1, read as the reverse complement.
AACTGTTCCAGAGTATCCACACCGGGTTCAAAGAAGGTGTAGCCCAGATATTCTTCGGCAAAATCATATACTGCGTAAACGATTTCCAGCGGGGTCGGTGCGCTGAAAATAAGGGTGTCGGCAGTAGCTTTGACGGAAAAACCTTCCGCTTTTTCGTTGACATCAAACTTGACATAAACATTCTGATCCTGCACAGCCTTGCCCGCAAAGCGAGTCAGCACCAGCCGGTCAAGCTCATTGGCTGCCAGTTCCAGCTGTTCATTGCTCAAATCATCAATGAATTCAAGCATCGTCTTGGACGAGAGAACGAGTTTTTGTACTTTTTTCTTCATTATAAAATTCTTTCTATGGTTTTATTTAAGAATGGTTTGACTGTGTTTTACAACGTAGGCATCTTCCCAGTCCAGCCCGAAGTGCAGCCATTTTTTGCCTTCGGAAATCATCTGTTCGATGTTTTGGGTGTAACGGTTGAATGAGGCAAAGCGCAGTATACGTTTGCCGTAACAGTTTTCCAGCGCCCATTGCCGGAACTGGCGTATTTCTTTCACCCCGGCTTTCCCGGCGTGGTAATCATCAAAGAAAGTTTTGAACCGTACCAGATATTCGGTCCACACCACCAGGTCGCGCCGGTATTCATCGCGGGGGGACTGGCGGTGGAGTTTCTTTGCCATTTCGTGGAGATTTTTGTAATCTGCCAGATCAGTGCGGTTGAAAAGCGAATAAGGGTAGGGGATGTGGCACTTGCCTGCGCTTTCAATCAGTTTACGCACCTGGCGGTAAAAGCGTTTGCCTGCATCGGCATCTTTGCCGAACAAGGCATTCCACATCCGCTTTTGAGTTGCATTGCGGCTTTTGCGGTACAAGGCATTGGCCATACAATAAAAGTTGATGCCGTAAACGTGCCAATGGGGAACGTGGAACTGTGTTACAAGAGTGTCGACTCCGGTTTTTTCATAAAATTCAACTTCATCAAAAATATCATCGGTATGGACCATCGGCAGAGAAATGTAGAAATTTACTCCCATATAATATTCGTAAATACCGAACAGACCGCCGTTTTTGACTTTCATCCAGCGTTGTAGATCTTTGGCATAATTGGAATTTACCGGGCACTCCGGATCATTGATCTTGTGGTTTATGCACCGCCAATAGTTGGCAAGACCGCTGCGCATACCTTTATCCACGGTCATACCTTCACTGGGACGGCAATAGTTTATGTATGCGCCGAAACCGAGATCTATCGTGCAATTTTCTTCCCGCAATCTCCGGTTGACATATTTTACCAGCTGGTGATAGATTTTATTAGCCTCGTGGACATGTTCGGAAAGGTTGTAAAGATCACCTTTTTTTGTTTTATCGTAGAGTTTTGAGCACTCTTTGCATTCGCACCAGCCGAAACCGTCGTTGGGGGATATTCCCAGCGATTTAAGCCGGGGGTGGAGTTTGCTGAGTTCTATGATGTTTTTAACCAGTTCTTCCCGCAATTCGGGATTGGTGGTGCATAATTGTTCGCTCAAAAGCAAGGCGCTTTTGCTGGCAGATGGCTTGATGCGTTCGCCGTTGCGTTCAGCAAAAAATTCCGGATGGCTCTCCGCATATTTTTCTGCCGGAATAAGAAAACTGAAATTGTGTCCGCCGCCGGTAATTTCAATGCCCCGGTCTTCAAAGTAATCCAGCATCTCTCCGGGGATATTGACATAATATTTCAGCCAGGTTTGAAGTAAATTGAGCTTGTTTTTGACCATCCAGTCGGCAATGATGTAATCTTCATCGCTGAAAGGAAATTCCTGCACCAGTCCGCGGAGCTTTAATGCCGGTACCCGGTTGCGGATGATATATTTGCCCACCGGCAGTTTTATTGTTCCGCCAAAGGTATCCAGTGCATCCACACCCGGTTCAAAAAAGCAGAAACCCAGATATTCTTCTGCCATATCATAGACGGCATAAAGAATTTCCAAGGTCGTTGGAGCGATAAATTCAAGTGCATTTTCCAGAACTTTGACCGAAAAACCTTTGGCTTGACAGTCGATGGTAAAAGTGATGCTGACGGTTTGATCGGGTTCCCGGCTGCCTGCGCCGAAACGGGTATCCATCAGCCGTTTGAGTTCAGCGGCTGCAATTTCAAATTGTTTATTGTTGATTGCTGAAATAAAATCCAGTTTTGTCCGTGATGACAAAACCAGAAACTGCACTTGTTTTTTCATTAATTACTCCTCTTTATTATACAAACAGAAAACGGCAGCAGCAACTCCGCCGTTTCCTGTTTACCTATATTTACCAGTTAAGGTAAATGTTTATTCGTCATCATCTTCCGTCTGGTGTGCGGCAATAATATCGCCGGCCACATTGCCCGGAACCTGTTCGTAGCGGGCAAATTCCATTTCAAAGGAGCCGCGGCCGCCGGTCATACTGCGGATCTCGGTGGCATATTTTGCCATTTCCGCCATCGGTACTTCGGCATTGACCACCTGCATACCTTCTTCGCTGGAAAGCCCGAGAATGCGTCCACGCTTGTGGTTCAAGTCGCCGGAAATATCCCCGGTGTAGGATTCAGGAATAATGATCTTGACCGCCATGATCGGCTCCAGCAGCACCGGTTTCGCCATTTTCATAGCATCTTTGAACGCCATTCTACTGGCGATCTTGAACGCCATTTCGTTGGAGTCCACCGGGTGATATTTGCCGTCGTAGACAGTTACTTTTACATTCTGCACCGGGCAGCCCACCAGGGGGCCTTTGGCGAGCATTTCCATAACGCCCTTTTCCACGGCGGGAATAAAGTTTTTGGGAATGTTGCCGCCTACCACTTCGTTGGTAAATTCATAACCGTCTGCGTAAGGGGCAATGCGCAGATGCACTTCGGCAAACTGACCGGAACCGCCGGTCTGCTTCTTGTGCCGGTAGCTGGCATCGCCATTGCCGGTGATGGTTTCACGATAAGGCACTTTTGGGGTGTTGAAATTGGCATCGACTTTGTACTGTTCGCGCAATTTCTTGCCCACCACTGCCAAATGCTGGTCGCCCATGCCGGAGAGCAAAAGTTCGTTGCTTTCGGTGCTGCGTTCCAAAGTAACTGTGGGGTCGCACTCTGCGATCTTTGCCAAACCGCTGGCGATCTTTTCGTCATCGCCGGGTTTGACGGCGGTTATGGCGTAAGACATCACAGGTTTGGGGAAGTCGATAGCTGCCAGCGGCTTGACATCCGGCGAAGTGGAGAGCGTCTGATTGGTCTTGGTGCTCTTGAGTTTGGGTATAGCCACCACGCAGCCGGGACCGGCTTCGGCAGTCTGGGTGGAAGATTTGCCGTTCATAAAGAGCATCTGACCGATGCGCTCCTTGCCCTGGGTGGAAACGTTGTATACATCGCTGTCGCTTTTGAACACGCCGGAGAATACCCGCATAAAGGCAAGCTGACCGATAAAGGAGTCGTTGATGGATTTGAAGATCTGCCCCACGGCGTTGCCGCTTTCGCTCATTTCCAGAGCGTTACCCTCGACATCCTTGATGCCGGTACGCATGGTCGGTTCGGGGAAGATCTTGATAATGCCATCCATAAGTTCATCAATACCGATATCTTTGGCTACACTGCCCACGAAGATCGGGATGGCTTTGCAGTTGCGCACGGCTGTTACCAGACCTTTGGCGATCTCTTCGTCGGTGAGTTCTTCGCCATCAAGATAGCGCATCATAAGTTCTTCGTCGGTTTCGGCAATGACATCCATCCACAAAGCGCGGCATTCGGCGACCTGATCGGCGATTTCGGCAGGGATATCTTTATCGAACAATACATTGACCACCCCGCTGAAGTTCGCTTCGGCGCCCACGGGGTAGTACAAAGGAATGATCACATTTTTGCCGTGGTTGCCCCGCATGGCTTCCAATGTAGAGGCAAAGTCGGCACGGTCACGGTCAAGGCGGTTGACGAATGCTGCCCGAGGTTTGCCTGCCAGACGGGCATATTTCCACGCCCGGGCGGTACCCACCTGGGGGCCGTCAACACAGTCAATAATTACCAACGCAGCGTCGGCAGCAGCGTAAGAGGCGGTCACTTCGCCGAGGAATTCGCCGTAACCGGGAGTATCGGCAAAGAAGAACTGGTAATCTTTCCACTGGGTATTGAGTTGAGTAGCATAAATCGAGCCGCCGCGATCCTGTTCTTCGGGAGTAAAGTCGGAAATCGTATTTTTGCCTTCAACGGTTCCACGGCGGGATATACCCTTGCCCTTGAAAACCAACATTTCAGCGAGGGTGGTTTTGCCGCTGCCGGCGTGACCGGCGATGGCAAAATTGCGGATTTCAGCAGCTTTCTTCATGTTCTTCCTTTCTAAAAAGAGCATTGGAAAACCCTTGCCGAGCTCCAGATAAGAATTTTTCCGGGTCCCGACAGAGTTTTCGGGGTTGAAAAATTTCTTGCAACTTCCGGAATATTCCGCAGAAGTTTCCCGCTGGCGGATATCTTCCGGATTTAACACGCACCGATGAATGAAATCAACAACTGTGCTACTGAAAATTATAGCAGAGTATTTTAAAAAATCAAAAAAAAATATGGACTTATTTCAAAATAAGTGCTATTTTATTAATGAAATCAGCAAAAAAACGTGTTTTAACGCAGTTTCGACCCCCAAAAGTGTACTTTACAGGGGTGGGAAAGGTAATATTATGTCGCAGGATAAGATGCCGGAGCTGTTGGCGGTCGGCGAAAGTCATCAGGGTTGCGTTCGCAGCCATAATGAGGACAACTATCTTTGTATTTCCAACTATGGAGGGTATTGCTTTGCGGCTGTTGCCGACGGTGTTGGCGGGCATTCCGCCGGAGAGCGGGCCAGTTACCTTTGCTGCCACCGGCTGATGCTGGAGTGGAAAGCGCTTTTCAAAAGCGATCCGGCGCCGACCGATGCACGTATCACCAGTTTTTTGATGGACAGCGTCATTCTTGCCAACAAAGATATTACCGGACTCAACCGGATGCTCCACAAAAAACATCACCCCATGTGTACTACGCTGGCGGCGGCGGTTTTTACTCCGCAGATGGTCATAGTTGTACATGTTGGCGACAGCCGGGTGTATTGCAGCAGACAAAACAGCTTTAATCTGCTGACGATCGATCATACAGTGCAGAACGAGCTGGTCGAACATGGAATTACCGCCCCCGAACAGTTGCCGAGTGCGCATGTCATATCTAAAGCCATTGGTTCTGACCGCTACCTCAAGCCCGAACTTCACACATTTTTCCGTACTCCGCAAGACCGTTACTTGCTTTGTACCGATGGTTTGACCAACTGTTTGAGTAATGTTGAAATCAATAAGATCCTTGCCGAAGCCGCCGCGCCGCGCCAGGCTAAAGACCGTTTGATCCGCCAGACCCTTATGCGGGGGGCTGCCGATAATGTTACGGTAGTAGCAGTTTTTCCGAAAACTGATAAAGACGCTTGAGTTTTAAAGGTGAGTTTGATGCAGTCTGTTGAAGATTTTTCTGCTGTAAGCAATTTTAATGAAGCAGAAACTGCCGCTTTGCGCGATTTACTCCACAGCAACCGGATCATGCAATGCGCTCATGTTATTGCCGGAAAAGTCTTTCGAGCCGGAGATTATAACGCCGCACTTGATCTGCTGCCTGAAGGAGAGTTGCTCGCCGGGGCATGGCTGGCGGCGGCTTTTTTGAGTTTTGATTTTTCCCGCCAACGCTTTCAAGAACTCGGTTTCCCGGAAAATCTCTGGCGCGACACTATGACCGATCTGGTGATTTGGCTGCGGCACGAAAAGCGCAATAGCGGCGTTACCGGGTTAGGGGAAAAAGCCCGATTGTGGACAGCTCATCTTTATCGCGGCGATGTTTTGCGTTTCGGCAGATTGGAGTGCAATCAAAGATACTTTTTCAAATATGAAAAACTGCTGGATAACTCCGGAAATATCTTGGTTGCCCCGGGGGAGCCGGTAATAAATCTGCATATCCCCGAGGATGGCTCCATGAAGTTGGAGCTTTGCAGCAGATCGGTCAAAGCAATGGCAGAGTTTTTTGCCCGGCGTTATCCGGAGTATAATTGGCGGGGCATGATCTGCACCAGTTGGCTGTGCGATACGCAATTGGCGGATATGCTGCCGGCGGAGAGCAATATTGTAAAATTTCAATCGCTGGGCATCCACTTTCCGGTTGATGTGGCTGCGGATACAGTTTTCCGGGTTTTCGGCAATAAAGATCCGTTTACGCTGGAAAAACCCACGCTGCTGCAGCGCAAAGCTGCGGAGTTTTTGAAAAACAACGGAGTCTTCCGCGAGGAAGGTCTGTTTATATCACGAAATGATTTGGAAGCAGTAGAGTTTGACTTGGACTTGCTTCTGGAAAAAAAGAAAAAATCGGGAGATGAAAAATGACATTTGGTATTATTGCTATGATCCTTGTGGGGATAAGCTGGATAATCTGGGGATTAGTTGCCGGAGTTGCCGGCAAGCGTAATTTGAATATGGGCTTGCTGGTGGCAATCAGCGCCATTATCGGTTTTGCGGCGACTTTGCCGACGATCTTGATGCAGAAATTGCCCGATTTTTCTGCCGGAAATCTCTGGCTGATAACCGGATTGGTGATCTTGGGCGGGATTTTCAACTTTTTGCAGCTGCAATGGATGGGCAAGGCTATGAAATATGGCCCTAACGGGATCATATGGAGCGTTATTCAGTTGGGGTTCATCTGTCCCTTTGCCGTAGGGATCATTTTTTTTAATGTGCCCATGAGCTGGAGTTTTGCCATTGCGGTACTGCTGGTTATCGCGGCTCTGGTGATTTTTGCGGTGTCGGCAGATAACAACACCCGGGGCAAGTGGCTTTTGTTTACCATAGGTGCATTTTTTGCAACATGTTCCTGTCAGAGTTTGCAGAATATTCCTTCTTATATCAAAGGCGTGGAAAATGTGTCAGGCTCATGGCGTACTCTGGCATTTTTTACCGGATTGATCCTGGGGTGCCTTATCTATATGATTTTTGACCGCAATATGCGCAGCGAAACCGCTGTTATGCTGAAAAATAAATTCGCATGGTTTTACGCCGTATTGATCGATGTGGTGGAAGTAGCCGCCTGTGCTTTACTGCTTTACCCCGGTATGGATGCTTTGGCCAAAGCCGGGCAGGGGGCGATCGCCACCCAGTTGATGACGGCTTCCAGTATTGTGGCTTTCGAGCTGTATGCAGTGGGGATATTGCGGGAAAAACGCTCGTGGCTGCAAGTAACGGCATTGCTCTGCTGTCTGGCATCGATCGCCGCTGTTTGCTTTTAAGGTATATAGATATATTTCCCCATATTATCCCGAGCTACGGCTTTCATCCGGGGGCTGTTGATTCCGATAGAAATCGTATTTACAGTAAGCTCTGTAATATTGTTTTGCTGCAGAAAGCTGTTCAGCCAGATGGCTTCAAATCCATCGCTGGGTTCGCCGTCGCTCAAAAAATATACGGTGTCTATTTTTTGTTTTTTGATTATGGGGACAGCAGCTTCCCACCCTTTACGCATATTGGTAATACCACTGGCACGCAGGGCGTCTTTTACATGCTTTTCGGCATCTAATACTTGTTGCGGATGACTGTACATGCACAACCCTTTGTTGGGATAAACGCTGGCTCTCGAGGAAAAAGAAACTATGGAAAAACCGCCGGAAGCCCCCGAATTGCCGGAATTTTTCCGGATGATTTTCAACAGCTCCATTTTTAATATATCCATACGGCTTTTGGAGCGGTCTTCGCGGGAGGAAAATCCCATTGATCCGGAGGTGTCAACTATAAAAAGAACCCGCTTGGCAGGGTTTACATCCACACCGTAAAAACCTTTGCGCCCGGCAACTGTACCGCCGGTTTGGGGCTTGGCTGTGATCTTGGTCGGGGTAACAGGTTTGGTTTTGCGGGCAATGGATTCTATATGCAGCGGGGGCGTATCAATTTTTTTGACTTTTATTTGCTTTTGCGTTGTGCCGTCAGTTGCCAGCAATCCTTTGGCAGGATTGTCGGTTCCCGCTTCGGTGGCAGTTTTGCCGATGCCGGAAAAACCTTTGGCATCTTTGAACTTGCCTTTGCCGCTGCCGCTTTCTCCGGCGCCGGGGCCATCACCGGAGTTCCCGCTGCCGGGGCCGGTACCGAAATCCGCCCCGCCGCTGTTGAGATTTACATTATAGCTTGACATATGCCGGATAAAAGTGCGGCTGTAATACGCCCAAATACCACAAAGGGCGATCATCAGCAGAAAATTGATGAAAACCGCCGCTTTGCGCACTTTTTTCAACGGCTGACCGCTCAAAGCCGCTTTGGGGGCGAATGGACTTTTATCAGTACTCATAATCATCCTTTGTGCTGTATTTGAACAGGAGTGGCGAATCATCTTTTTCGCCCAGGATCATACCATGATAGATATTCTTCTGCTTCATTATTTCCCGCATCTTATAGACTGTTCTGCTGCTGCCGGGCGTTATGAAAAACTTGGGGACCCGTTCAGGCGGAACTCTGCCGAGAAGTTTTTGGAATTCATCGGAAAACTCCCCGTTGTTCAATATTTTTATTCCGCTGCCCGGCACCGGCCGGCAGGAAACGATCGCTTCGCCCTGATAATTGAGCGAAGTCGTACTTACGGATTTATCTATATCGCTGCTTTTGCCCTCGCGCCCCCACGGACCAACCGGGTAGACCATGTCATCTTTTATCATCATAAAGAAGGGTGCGCGGCTGCTGCGTTCCATAGTGCGGAAAGATAAGGTGGGGGCGTTGCGCAACTCTTCCTGCAGCTTGGCAAGTTTCTGCCGTTTATCCAGCAAGTCGGGTTCTATGCGGTCAAGAGTAATTTTCTGTTCCAGTGTTTTCCGTTCCAATTCGTTAATAACGGTTCGGGTTTTCTGCAGCATGGAAGTCAAAGTTTTTTCCTGTAATTTTGCAGCCTCAAGTTTTACTTTTGTACTCTCCAGGAGTTGTTGCAGCAAAACTATTTCCTGCAGTTTTTCATCTATGGTGCTTTGTTTTTTCAGCTTGATTTGCTCGGCTTGCAGCTGAATCGTTTTCAAAAGTTCTGCATAGATTTTCTGCAGCGACTCAAGTTCCTCGATCACCGTTGCCGTATCCTGCCGGGCTTCGCTTTCTTTGACCGGTGATTGGGTCATCATGGAAATTATCACCAATAACGATATGGCAATGAACATCACCCCGCCAAAGGTGTTGCACATGGTGTCGAGCAGCAGCTCCAGACTGGAATCATCTTCTTCGGAACGGCGGCGTCTGATCATGGAGTCACCTCATTGGCGAGAGTTGTTTTGTCATCGGGCAGGATCTCCAGACCGCGCTCAAAATTTTTGTCGGAAAATATCTTCAGCACCTTATATGCGTGAGGGAAGCCTCCGGGCTGCAGCGCAACAGAAAAATAGTATTCGCTGTTGTTCATTGTTTTCAGGTGATTTTCGAGTTTATCAAAAGATTCCTGCGGGTCGTTCTTTACCCGCAGATCGATAGTGTTTTGCTGCGTGACATTTATCAGCCGCACCCCATCTTGGCCCACTTCTGCAATGACAGGTTTGCGGGGTGTGCTGGTATTTATGGCAAACTTCATGATTTTAGTGCGCATGGATTTGTTCTTTTCCAGCTTTTTTATTTCCGGGTCGATTTTGGCGATTTGCTGCTTAATATTTTTGATAGTTTCAAGCTGGGCGGCGGTTTCGGCTTTCAGCTTTTTCAGCATCGGATCAAGCTTTTTCTGTTCAACGTTTTTTTGCACAATGGAATTATTCACCAGATCAAGCTGTTCCTGCTGTTGGCTGATCTGCTGCTGGAGCAGTTTTTTCATGTGGGCAATTTCTTCCGGAGAAAGTTTTTTGATTTTATTTATTTCGTCATCCAGAATATTTTTGCTGTTTTGCAGAGCCTTGATTTTTTCTTTCAACCGGGCAAGTTCCTGCTGCAAAGCTTTGCTGCTTTCTGTCACCTGCCGGGATTTATGGGTCGGCACGTGGGAAGAAAGCATCATGAGCATAAGCAGCAGCACTACCAGGAACATGATCCCGGTAATGGAGGTTATTATGTCCTGAAAGGAGAAAAGCGATATCGCTGAATCCCCGTCGTCTTTTCTTGCCATAACTTAAATATTTTCGTCGCCGTTCAGATTTATATTTTTCATTTTAGCTACGATATTGCGATTGCAATAATCGGCACATTCATCGAGAAAAAGCTCTTCTTCGTTCAAAACAAACTTGGCAAAAAGCTGAACTATCAATGCCAGAACCAGCGCAATAAGGGTGGTTTCAAAAGCAGTTGCCAAGCCACCGGTAACGCCGCCGAGCGCAGCTTTGAGTTCCTCCATTTCCGCACCTTTGGCAACTACTTTGCCAAAGCCGCCCACTGCGTCGGACAACCCGAGAACTGTACCGATAAATCCCAGTACCGGGATCGCCCAGATAAAACCTTTGAGGATCGTATAACTGTTGGCGAGATACTCTTCATCGTTATTTGCCTGACTGGCCAGGCACTCTGATACACCGGTCACATTGCCCAGATTTTTCAGATTGCCCAGCGCCAGATCGATCCGGTCGAGCAATGCGTAACAGCTGGGTTGATCGACCTGCATATAGATCCGGTCAAGAATTTCCCGTGCGGTGCGGGGCGAAAGTACAAAATTGGGGTCCTCGGGCAGTATATTTAGCTCAAACGCCCGGCGCTGATTTTTCAACTTCAAGAGTTTTACCAACAGTATCGCCATGGACCAGCAGGTCAGAAATACTGTATAATACGGCAGACTGGAGCGATTGGCTGATCCGCCGTGAAAAAACATGTCGATCATGCTTATATCTTTGCCGTAAAATGGAATAAGCAATCCGTAAAACAGTACAGTAAACAATACGCCGATAATAAAGGTAAAGACGTAATTGACCATGGTGAGTTTTTTACTTTTGAAACCGCAAAGTTTTTCAATGTCATAACGCGCAAATGAAAGAACCATTATTTTTCCCCCTATTACTTATTTATTGTAAACTGTATAGAGCAATGCCGCCGCAGCGGTAATGCTTAACCATACGGACACAACCGCCAGCAAAGCCGCCCGGTCAGGACGTATCTTTACTGAAGATATAAAGTTTATACTCAAAGCCAATATTATATTGGCAATAAACAACAGCGTCGGCAAAAGCGCAACCGCCAGAACCAAAGTGATTTGCAGCAAGGTAAATGAGAAGATCGAACGGTTGAATACAAAGAATGTTCCGTTAAAAACCAGAGTCAATGCCGCCATATTCATCATGCCATACATTGCCGCCAGAAAATCCGCTTCGTTGCCGCACAGGTATTTTTCGCGGGCAAAGATACCTCTGATTAATGCATTTATGCACCAGTACGTTGCGCCGGAAAGCAGCACCAGCAGACTGCAGCGTATGCCAAGATCTATATACGATATATTGTAGCATCCGCCAAAAAATACGATCCCCAGCACCGTCAGCAGCAGCGCGGTAATGGTCATCAAACCGCCGCCCAGCAGCATACTGTTGGCTCCGCAGCAGAAAAATCTTTTAAGCATACTGCTGCCGCCGAAAAGCGATCCGATCGTCATGGCAAGCAATTCGCCGAATCCCGGATAGCCGGAGAAGACCGGAGCATTTGCCTGATCGGCACGGTTTTTGACCGGCAACGGTTTGGGCGACTTTCTGGGTATCGACTGCTTATTGAGTTTATCCTCTGCCGGAGCCGGGGCAACGGCTTGCCGGTCGGCGTCAGGTATGATCAAATCGAGGACTTCCGCCGGCGATTTCCAGGCGATTTTATCTTCGGATACGGCATCTTCCAGCGAGAATTTGCCTTGTTTATACATATCCAGCAGAGCCGGGCGGCTGAACGGACCAAAAACAATATTATTTTTGAGAATAAAAAACTTTTTATCCATTAAAATCCCCTCTCACTTGATATTGATCGGCCAGGTAGACGGCCATACAATATCGCTTACCGCATGTTTTTTGAGTAAATCATTGACTTTTTTGTGGAGATCCATGGTATTGCGATTATCTGCCGGCACAAAGAAGACGGTGCCATTTTCCACTTCCATAAAGCGGAATTTCAAATGTTTGCTGCTTTTGTTCACATGATCTTTTTGGTTGAGCGCCAGCCAGCCGGGAGCCAACCCATCTTGGCCGCTGCTGAAGATCCAGAATTCATCTATCACTTCGCTGCCTTCAAACCAATGCAGATAGCTGCGGTTGCGTCGGTCGCGGAGTATCACGCCGCCGGGAGTCAGTCCGCGGGAGAGCGAAAGATTATGTACCCGGCTTGCCAGCTCATGAGCTTTGCGCATTTCCGCGGGCTTGAAGCTTTTGAAGAATTTCCGCAGATCTTCTGCTGCCGAACTGTATTCAGCCACCGCTGTCGGCAGAAACCAGCGCTTGTAATAATTGCCGGCGATTTTATCCAACTCCGCAGCATCTCTGGTGATCGCTGCCCGGTAAAATTCGGAGGTTACCGCCAGAACATCCAGCATTTTTCTGGTCAATTCCGCCCGGGCAAAGATATTCATATCTTCTGCTCCGGCAACTCTTTCGAGTTCGGCAATGATGTAGTTTGCCAGCATTTTCGGGGTACGCTGGCGGGGCAGTTCTTTCAGGATATTCTGCAGTTCCTGAAAGTGCTTTGATTTCGGGAAAGTGCCGCTTATCAGGTCGCAATTTTCCAGCTTTACGAATTTTTCGGGCAATGCTGCGTCCGGAAATCTGCCGGGCAGGAATTGCAGCACTCCGCCCTTTTTGCTGACCACCCGCAGCGGCAGGAATTTGCCGGCAGCACCCGGCACCAGCATCACGTTGAGTGCAATAGCTTTAGGCGTGCGCGACGAACGGCTCTTATCCAGCATCGGTTTTTCGGCGGAATAAAAATACCATCTGATATTTTTTTCGTCCACAAATGCAAGTTCATAACAATCGTATACCGCGCCAAGTTCGGTAGTCAACTGTTTGGTCGCCGACGCAACTCTTTCTTTGAAAAACTTATCCGGCAGCAGCCGCGATATATCTTTGACAAAGCAGTTATCGTTCATATTTATCTGCAATTCGCTGACGGCTTTTTCCAATTCATCGTAAGCGGTGAAAATACTTAAATTACTACCGGCTGCCAACGCCTGATAGCGGGGGAAGTTTTTCAGCGCACTCTGCCATGAACGGTTTGCCAGATCCGGAGCTTCCAGCGGCAGTTTCTGCATGGCATCGCTGTACTGGATAAAGCTTTTGGGGCGGGTGAGGGCGGCAACCAGCGTCCGGCGTTTGTCAATATTTTTCAGATTTTCCAGCATAAGTTTGCCTTGCGACTGCACCATATTGTTGCTTCTGGCACGCATCTGGGCGTTGACTTTGGTGGAGTTGTCGGTCAACTGCTGCATGAACTGCATGGTGCCGGCGATTTTTTTACCGATAGAAGCCAGGTCTGAATCGGCGTTGAGCATGGCGCTGTCGAGCGCTTCCAATGTGCGCATACATTTGGCGTGCTGCGCCATAAAATCTTTATCCAGCTGCTGCTGAAGGTTGAATTCCAACCGTCGGAGCATGAATTCCATTTTTCTCCGGCGGTCAGCCAACTCGGCGGGCAATTCAAAATTAACCAGCTCATCCAATGATTTCTTTATCCGCAGCAATTCGGCAACGGGCGGATTTTTCTGCATAAAAAGCAAATCTGCTGAATTCAACTGATCCACCACCTGTTTTTGCCGTTCATTTTGTTGGGCAAGGGCTTTTTCGGCTTCCAGCTGCATGGCGGTAAGTTTACCGAATTGCAGGAGCATGGGAGACTCTTTTTTGATTTTTTCATGCAGTTTTATTACGCCTTCATAATTGCCGTTTGCCAGAAGCGTCTGCATGGATTTATTATGAGTAAAGTATGTCCGGGTGTGCTGGACGACCAGAAATATCAGAAAAATCAACGCCGCCAGCAGCAGCGAGCCCAGCACCCCGTAGATGCATTTGCGCAAGTGCCGTCGGCCGCTTTCGGCAAGAAATTCCTGACGGCGGAACTCCACGCGCATACTTATACGTTTATCCAGCGGGATATCGGTTTTTTGCAGCATTCCGTAAATATTTTCGATCACCGCAAAATCGCCGTGCTGTTCCAGCAAAGCATTGAGTTCGGCAAGTTTTTCCTGATAGAATTTTTCTGTGTTGGCTTTTTCGATCTGCTGCTGCAAGTAGTTGCGCACTTCGGCGACCGCCTGTTCGGCTTCGGCATCGTATTCGTAAAGCGGATTGGTGATAAATGTATCGTAGGTTCGCAGCCGCTCGGCGATCAAATCCAAATTCAATGCGCTGTATGCTGCAAAGAGCTCTTTGCGCCGTTTTTCCAACTCCGCAAGATAAGATTTTTGCTGATATTTACGCACATGCGGCTGGATTTTATGCAGTTCGCTGCCGGAAAGCGGCTGCTGAAGCTGCGGATCGGTCAGCGCCATATAGATCTGGGCAAGCTTTTCGCCTTCGTCGGTTTCGATAGCTTTTTGCGCTTCTTTCATAAGATCGCTGACCCATTGACGTTCCACGCTTACAAGATTACTGCGCCATATCTTGTCGTCGGCCGGTGCGCACTTTATGATCGAGCGCAGCAGCTTTATTTTTTCCAGGTTACTGCCGGTTCGGGCGATCTTCCGCCAGCGCAAAATCAATTCTTTGAGCAATTCTTCTTTGCCGTCCGGCGTTTGCCGCAACCTGTCAAGTGAGGCAGAGTCGATCGCCGGAGCGTTGTCGTAACCGTAAAGCCGGCAAATCTCCTGATATTGATGATATATCTTGGATGGCAGTTGCAGCATTTCCGCTCTTTCGGTCAAAGTCGGCTGCATTTCCATATCGATTTTCTGGGCATCGATCAACAGTCCGCGATCGATCAGCTGGCGGCAATCGGCCAATTTGCTGTTGATCTCTTTACATGCTTTGGCATATACACTTGCAGCCTGACGGATCTGCGGATTATCGCTGTGATCGTTGCTTGAGAGGTAATGTTTTATCTCCTGCAATGCTTCATCTATCTTGCTCATGATTTATTCTCCGTCTGCTTGGGTTCGTTCAAAATGGAGCCGTTTGGCAATGGCACCGGTCAGTATGGCTATATCTCTGGCATCAATAGTGCCGGGGTGGTCTTCAAAACTTTTTCCTTTGCCTCCTGCCATGAGGCCTTTGAGCAGATTTTCCAGTTTGGGGTCAACGCTTTTTACTTTATTCAAATTCATTTGCGCATAACTTATCAGCTGGTTGTGCAAGTCTGACAATTTAGTTTTATTATCGGCAAGCTCTTTTTTCATCTTTCTGAATTCTTCCAGCCGGCTTATCTGTTTTTGCCAGCGCGGGAGATGGCTTGCCAGAGCTTGTTCCTCTGTTTCGGTGCGTGCCATATCAACAAGTTTTCCGGATATATCATTAGCGATATTTCGCAACTCATCACAGCTGACAACTTCCCGGTCGCCGGGGGCAAATTGCCGCGCAAGCAGTTGGTTCATAAGCGGGACAGCCGATTTCGATGCTTTGACCTGGACGGCTTTTTGCAGCTCGTCCAAAGCTGCTTCGTAATCTTTTTTGCCGGGCAGAGTCTGGTGCAGGAGTGTTTTCTTTATTTGTTTATTCAAGGCTTCGTTGGTTTGTTTGAGTTTGCGTATCCGGGCGGAAATATTATTGAATGACTCAAAATCGAATGCCCCGGAAAGAAATGTGGCTGCGGCAGTATTTCCGAATTTCAGATGCATAAAGTGATAGAGATTTTTTTCGGTTTCGCCGGGGGTATAGCTTAATGCCCCATCGGGGTGGATGATGAATTTTCCCGGTTTGACCGCTTTCAGGAGTTTTTCAGCAAAAGTATTTTCCCATTTCAGGATACCTCGCGGAGTTCGCCAGTAAATCGCTTCAATATTTTTCAGCTCCAGCAAAAGTGCATCCGGCATGGGATTTACCAGTTCAAAACGCAGATTTTTCCGGTTGCTGTCCATGTATATCGCCCAATGGGGTATATCGCTCAATATCCCTTTATAAGGCTGCAGGGGCAGAGTTCCGGGTTTGGCGGCAACCGCGCCTACGCCGCAGTCATGATCAAGCTTGCGGATAAAACCGGAGCTGTTTACTGCCGCGGTACCGAGTTTGCTGAAAATCATGTATACTTCATCGGCTTGGTGCAGCGCCGGTGGCAGCTCCAGAACCCTTGCACTGCTGTTGTC
>JAFVQX010000133.1 GCA_017504585.1 Lentisphaeria bacterium | reverse complement strand
GTTGTGCCTTTGACGACTTTTGAGGAGTTTTGAAACTACCTCAAGAGGTGATTTCAAAAGTCATTCAAAACAAAGGCAAAGAGCAAAACCACAGCACAGGATAAGGTAGTTTGAGGTGGCTACCTGTAAGGTAACCGCCGAAAACACTCCTTGTTCTGTGCGAAGGTTGTGCCTTTGACGACTTTTGAGGAGTTTTGAAATTACCTCTTATAATATCCGGTAAAAAACGGACGGCTTCAATGGTCGAGCAAGAATCCATTGCCGCCATCCGTATTAAAAAGCTGTCTAAAAAATTAGACCAAACTAACTCTCAAAATAAAAAAAATCCAAATTCGCACTCTTCTGCCATTTTACAAAAAACAAAACAATATCGGTGTGAGTCTATGCTTCTGGCACACTATTACTTTACAACTGATTTTAAAATTTGCAAGTTAGACACAACGAATTTTTTTCTATTTTTTTCAAAGGAGTCATGTTATCATGAAAAAATCAGCGGACAAAACCCACCCCGTAAACTGTGCAAACTGCAGCGAAACATTCAACGAAACGCCCTGGGAATATATTATGCCGGGGTTATGGAGTGCCTCGCGCAAGATCCTGCTGATGCGGGGGATCATCTGTCTGGGGATCGGTACGATCTTTCTCTTTTTCCCGGGGGCGGCGATCGTTATCGGCATAGGTATTTGGGGTATATATATGATTTCCGAAGCGTTGATTTTTATTATCCGCTCGCTGCAGCTCTCCGGCAAAGGGCGCTTTTGGGGATATTTGAATGCATTTTTTCTGCTGCTGATCGGGCTGGGGGCGATAATTTTTCCGTGGTTGACCGGCGAATACGCTGTACTGCTTGCCGGATGCTGGCTGCTGGTGGGCGGTTTTCAGCAAATGTGGCTGCTGAAAGCTCCGGGACACCGGATAAAAATACTCTTTTCCAGTCTTTGCTCCATAGTTTGCGGCATTTTTTTGATAATCACACCGCTGGCTGGATTGCTTGCCGGATGCTGGCTGCTGGCGATCATATTATGGGCTGCCGGATGCAGCATGCTGACAGCAGCATACAGCATAAAACCGGCATATCAACCGGAAGATATCTGATCGCAGATTTACTTTTTAAGCTTGCGGAAAAACTCCAGCCGACTTAAAAGCATACTCCCCAATGCCAGCACCACGATCATGGCTGACAACGCTGCCACCCATTCGCCGAAACGGCTGTAAAAGGTCTGCTTCTGCTGCTCCGGCGATGGTACCGATACTGTGATCGTTGCTGCTCCGGCGCCCCGGCGGTGGGCTTTGCCATCGCCCAACTTCACGGCCTCGGCAAGACTCCAGATGATTTCTCCGCCCGGCGAAATCAGGCAGGTAGCGCTGTCGTTGCCGCAACGCACCATGGGCAGGTTGTTTTCGATCGCCCGGGCTATGGAGTTTGCCAAATGCTGTTCCGGTTCTGAACTTGTGGGGTACCATGCATCATCGGCAATGACCAGCAGCAAATTGGCGCGGCGCCCGGCTTCCGCCCGGGATATATAGGCGAATACATCCTCGAAACATATGCTTATACCCAAGCGGATATTTTCATTGAGCGCTATCGGGTCCATACTTTTACCCGGAGTCAGATCCCGCTGCATGTCAATAATTTTTATCACCCAGTCGGGCAGATAACGCCGCATAGGCACAAATTCGCCGAAGGGTACCGGGTGGACTTTGCTGTAAATGGCTTTGTAGCCATAGTAAAGCATATCTCTTGTGTCGGTAAGTACGGCGCTGTTCAGCGAACCGGGGGGGACGGTGCTTTCATCAAACTCCAGAGTACCCAACAGCATCGGCGCATTCATTTCGTGAGATAAAGTGCGCACTGTCGCCCGGTAGAGCCGTCCTAGATCGCCCCTGCCCCGCAATGGATAAGCAACTGCCGTTTCGGGCCAGATGACCACATCCGTGGGGATCCCGATCTGGGTACGGGTCAAATCCGTATAAACTTTCAGCGCCCGCTCCGCAGCACTTATGCCGCCGTAACGCCCGGAATGCAAATTGCCCTGCACCATGGTCAAACGGACCTGGTGTTTGAATTGCTTATACTCCTTGCGCCGGGCTTGCAAAGATGAAATACCATACGCCATCACCAATGCCAGCAGCACCACGGAAAACAGCAGCGGCAGCGGACGACGGTATTTGCGCGCACCACTTTCCGGATCCTGCCGTACAACGGTCAATATCGCCAGCGCCAGCGCCCCATTGACCAACGCCGCCAGAAAGGACAGCCCCGATACCCCGGTAATACGCACCAGCTGCATAAAAACTGTGTTTTTGTAAAATGCTACCCCAAGATAGTTCCACGGCAGAACATTGCTGCGCAAAAACTCCACTATCACCAATATCCCCGCCATCACCAGACACCATGCCAGCTGGCGCCATAAAGGAAAATCCCGGCAGCTTTTCTGCGCCGAAAAACCGGCAGCACGCACTTGCGGCGGCAAAAGTATATAACGGTTGGCAAGTGCCGCCATCCACCCCATTGGTATATAGTAAGCGCCCAGCACGATCATCATCAGCCACGGTATGACCACATTGATCTCCCGCAGCCAGAAAAAGCTGCACAGGGCGTAGCCCATGCCCCACAGCCAGCCCGCCAGAGCGGCTTTGACCGCCGATAAGTTGCGGGCAAGCAAAAAGAGTACCGTCAGCGAACAAAATGCCGCGATCGACCAGTTCAATGGCGGAAAAGCCGCTGCGGCAAAACATCCGGCAGCCGCAGCAGCCAGCCAGCGCAGCAGACCGCGCTGCCACGACAGATACTCTTTGACGCTGTGTTCAATAAATACGTTGCCGCCGCTGCAACCATGCTGATTTACATTGCCCGTGGCGGCAAACTCCGGCGATCGGGGCGCAAAAAAGCGCTTTATTGCATGAAAAATCTTCATAAATCTCTGTGTTGAGTTTGAAATATTAGCGTTTTAAGTGTAATTTAATATAATAAAATTTATTTTCCACTCCGGCAAAGTTTTTTTCCGGAAAAAAATAGTCCGGCGCTCCTTTATTATGTTTGCTTCAAGGCAAATATGACCGGTTGCGCCACGCAGCGGGTAAATAATAAGGAATTTATCTGTTGCATACATTTTCAGGCAGGTGGATTTTATGAAAAGCAATTCTGAAATCATCGAATTCGATCATTTGGTCGTCGGCAGCGGTTTGGCAGGACTCATGTCCGCTTTGAAATTGGCTGAAGCCGGTGGCACCGTGGCAGTACTGACCAAACGCCAAATCAACGAAGGCAGCACCCCTCATGCCCAGGGAGGGATCGCCTGTGTGACAGACTCGCTGGATACTTTTGACGAACATGTGCGCGATACTCTGGAGGCAGGCGCCGGCCTTTGCCGGGAAAATGTGGTGCGTGCCATTGTGGAAGCCGGTCCGGAAGCCGTTGCCGACCTTATCCAGCTGGGTGTGCATTTTACCACCCGGGGCGAAATGGGCAAAGACGGCGATGCCAACGAGCTGGATCTG
Organism: Lentisphaeria bacterium; assembly: GCA_017504585.1. Taxonomy (GTDB): domain Bacteria; phylum Verrucomicrobiota; class Lentisphaeria; order Victivallales; family Victivallaceae; genus SIG78. Next base: position 53,213 of record JAFVQX010000133.1, on the reverse strand, counting down.
GGCCGCGAAGGCGGTCATCATAAAAGAAGGATCCTCCATGCCGGAGATATTTCCGGAGCTGAAATCGAACGGGCTTTGGTGGAGGCTTGTCAGGCCAATAAAAACATCTCTATTTTTGAGTATCATATCGCAATAGATGTGATCGTTACCGCCCGTTTGGGCTTGCCGGGTAAAAATCGCTGTCTGGGGCTTTATGCGCTGGATGTAAAAAGCGGTAAGGTCAAATCGTTCCGCAGTTTGAGCACCACTGTTGCATGTGGCGGCGTGGGCAAAGTTTATTTGTATACCAGCAATCCGGATGTGGCGTGCGGCGGCGGCGTGGCAATGTGCTACCGGGCGGGCGCCGAAATAGCGAATATGGAATTCATCCAGTTCCACCCCACGATCCTTTATCACCCGCAGCAGCGCAGTTTTCTTATCTCCGAAGCGGTACGCGGCGAAGGCGCAATCCTCAAGATCCGCAACAAAAGCGGCGAACTTGTGGAGTTTATGGATAAATATCACCCCATGAAGAGCCTTGCCCCGCGGGATGTAGTGGCGCGGGCGATCGACAACGAAATGAAACGCTCCGGCGAAGAGTGCGTTTTTCTGGATATAACCCACCACAGCGAAGAAACTCTGCGGAGAAGGTTTCCCAATATTTTTGAAAAATGTCTGGAAATCGGCGTAAATATGGCAAAAGATCCCATTCCGGTAGTGCCTGCGGAGCATTACTCCTGCGGCGGGGTCAGAACCGATGTAAATGGTGCAACCAATATTGCCGGACTTTACGCGGTGGGCGAAAGCGCCTGTACCGGGCTGCACGGCGCCAACCGCCTTGCCAGCAACAGTTTGCTGGAAGCTGTGGTGTGTGCGCTCTTTTCGGCAAAACATATCCGCGAAAACCTGGAAGAGCTGCGCAAAAACCAGTTCGACGGCTTCGTACCGGCATGGCATTGCGGCAATGCGGTAAATTCTGACGAACAGGTGGTTATCGCCCATAACTGGGAAGAAATACGCCGCTTTATGTGGGACTATGTGGGGATTTTCCGGACCAACAAGCGTCTGGAACGCGCCAAAGCACGGATCGTACTGATCCGCAAGGAGATCGAAAAATACTACTGGGATTTCCTTATCACCCCGGATCTTATTGAATTGCGCAATATAGCTACGGTGGCGGAATTGATCATTGACTCATCGCTGTCGCGGCGGGAAAGCCGGGGCTTGCACTATAACTCTGACTATCCGAATACCGATCCGGCGCTGGCGGAAGTCGATACGATCCTGTGCCGGAAACTTTAAGCGATTTGCAGGGGTGGGAAAACCAGACATGCTGAAAAATTTTGATATAGAAGAAAATGTATACCATGTTGTAGCCGATCTTCAGGAAGCCGGTTACGAAACCTATATTGTGGGCGGTGCCATCCGGGATCTGCTGTTGGACCGCACGCCCAAGGATTACGACATCTCTACGGCCGCCACTCCGGAACAGGTACGGGAAGTCTTCGGCCGCCGCCGGGCAAGGATCATAGGAAGGCGTTTCCAGCTGGTGCATGTCCGCTGCGGCAAGGATCTTTTTGAAGTAAGCACGTTCCGCCGCGCTCCTTCCGAAAACAGCCACGAGCCGCAAACGCCCGGGGCCCGCAAGATCGCCGCGCTGGAAGAAGCCGAAAATATGATCTTCAACGACAATGATTTCGGCACTTCCGAGCAAGATGCATGGCGGCGGGATTTTACGGTAAACGCTCTCTTTTATGACCCTGTTGCCGAAGAACTCATCGACTACACCGGCAGCGGTATAGCCGATATAAAAAGCGGTCTGGTCCGGGCGATCGGCGATGCAAAACTGCGGTTTGAAGAAGACCCGGTACGCATGCTGCGGGCGCTGAAACTGGTGGGGCAGTACGGGTTCAAACTGGAACGCAAAACCGAAAGTGCGCTTTTGACCACGCTGCCGCTGCTGGAGCTGGCGTCCATATCGCGGCTTTCGCTGGAGCTGGAAAAGATCCTCAATTCCAATTATACCGGTTCCATCATGCAGACCTTTGCGGATTACGGCTTGCTGAAACATTTTCTGCCCTACCTTGCCAAAGATTGGGAAAAAGATCATTTGCAGCAAGCTTTGCACATGCTCAAGATCCGCGACAAACGGGTGGCTGCCGGTTATTACCGCAACAGCGCATCAGTAGCCATGGCAACATTGGCGCTGCCCTTTATCGACGCCATGCTCGACGGCAATTACCGGAGAGATTTTATTGCTGATCGCAATAAAAATGAGCGTATCCTGCCGGAAATATGGGACGAAGAAATCCTGCGCCAGACCCTGCTTACGATCTATGCGCCGCTTTCCATAATCAAACGTTTGAGCTGTTCGGCATGCCGCATGCTGGCGATCCAGCCCATGCTCAACGGCCGCAGCAATATGCAACGGCTGGTCAAATCAAAGGGCTTTGCCCACGCTATGGAACTGTTCAAGATCCAATGCGACAGCGAATATCTGCAATGCGACAGCGAATTGATTTCCCAGTACCGTGATTTGATCAAATCCATTGGCGGAGTGAACCGTTTGAGTGAAAAGGGTACTGCCGAACCGGAAAACGCCGGGCGCAAACGCCGTCGCCGGGGCAATCGTTCCCGCCGCCGTAAAGATCGCCAGATGCTGTCGGATATACCGGGGACTATGCCATTGTCCGACGCGCCGATATCTGAATAATATTTTTTCCGGATGCGAGGTGAACAAAATCTCTACCCGGCAGTCTAATACACCGGAGATCCCCCATCCCCTGCCGGTCCGGTTTCTGCATAGCTTGCACAGGAAACCGGGCCGGTTCTTGTTTTTAGAGGTATTTATTTGCAAAAAAGTACTGTTGTGCTATATTTCCAGCAATGGTCAAAAGAAAATCTGTGCAGGAATGAATATTTATGATAGATCAAAGTAAAAGTTTTGAAGAAGCCGTCAACGAGCTTGAAGCCCTCCTGAACGAAGTGGAAAACGGCTCCATGCCATTGGAAAAAATGGTGGAGCGCATCAGCCTCGGCGCGGAACTGGTGAAATATTGCCAGCAAAAACTCAAAAACCTCAACGGTAAAGTTGAATTGCTCTTCAAAGATGACGGAGCCGCCGGAGAATTTGAGGAATTTGATACATCCAGCGAACGCGCCAAAGCCGCCGGTGCCAGTCGCAAAACAGCTCCCAAAAACACGCCAAAAGTGCAAGATCAACAGGACGATCTGCCCTTCTGACATCGCACTTGTTCAGAAAACAGAAAAGCTGCTGCAAAATTTTCTTTTGCAGCAGCTTTTGATTGTCAAGAAATATTATTCCCAGAAACCTTCGCCGGTTTCCGCGTACTTCCGCAGAATATCCCGTTTGATTTTGCCGGAAAAGGTTTTGGGCAGACTGTGCACAAATTCGATTTCCCGGGGGTATTTATAGGGTGCAGTAATGCGTTTGCAATGCTGCTGAAGCTCTTTGACCAATGATTCGGTAGCTTCCCAGCCTTCGTGCAAAACGATATACGCTTTGACTTTGGCTCCCCGCATGGGGTCGGGAGCACCAACTACTGCCACTTCGTGGACAGCGTCGTGCTGCATCATGGCTTCTTCCACTTCCAGCGGACCGATGCGGTAGCCGGAACTCTTGATGATATCGTCGCTGCGGCCCATGTACCAATAGTAGCCGTTTTCATCTCTGCGGGCTTTGTCGCCGGTGTAGTAATAGTCGCCAATAAAGCACTCTTCGTTATCTTTTTTGCCCATCAGATAACCGTTGAAAAGCCCAATGGGGCGTTCCGGCTTGATCTTGACTGCCACTCTGCCGTCTTCGCCATCGGGCACGATATTGCCGTCGTCATCATGAAGCTCAATTTCCCAGCCGGGGGAGGCTTTGCCCATAGAGCCGGGGCAGGCTTCAAATCCGGCATGGTTGCTGATCAGACAGACCGTTTCGGTTTGACCATAACCTTCGCGGATGGTTATGCCGGTACCTTCTTTCCAAAGCCGGATGGTTTCGGTATGGATCGCTTCGCCCGCAGAAGTACATTGCCGCAGCGCACTCAAATCAAACTTACGCAAATCGTTGAGTACCAGCATACGGTAAACCGTCGGCGGAGCGCAGAAACTGGTAATGGCATATTTTTCCAGCATGGGCAGCACCAGATCGGGGTCGAATTTACCGCGGATGTCAAAAATAAAGACGCAGGCACCAACGATCCACTGTCCGAAATAGTTGCCCCACAAGTTCTTTGCCCATCCGGTGTCGGAAGCAGCGTAGTGCAAATCGTCGCTGTTAAGTCCGTGCCACAATTCGGCGGTGATCCGGTGAGCCAGCGGGTAACAGCAGGAGTGCTGCACCAGTTTGGGATTCTTGCTGGTACCCGATGTAAAGATCAGCAGCAGGGGGTCGGTTGCCTTGGTGATCAGATTGCGGGCGCGGTTGATGGAAGTCGAAGAGAGCTTGACTGGGTAGAGTATATCAGTGGGGTAATTGATCCAGCCTTCACGCACACCATCGACCAGAACTTTGTCGCTCAAGCTGGGACATTCGTCGCAGATCTCTTCGATCTTATCGGCGTTGGTGGTATCGGCAATGATCATCTTGAATTTGCCGAACTTGATCCGCTGCTTGAGGTCAGAGGGGGTCAGCAAAGTAGGCACATGGCCCTGCACTGCCCCCAAACGGATCAACGCCAGCGAAAAGACCCACCACTCCGGCAAGCGGGGCAGCATCATAATAACCCGGTCGCCTTTGGTGATACCGTGTTTAAGCAGAAGATTTGCCGCCTGAATAGAGAGGCGTTTCATATCATAAAAAGTATACTTCTTTTCGTTGCCGTGCTGATCGACCCAGATCATCGCCAGTTTGTTGCGGTCGCGTTCTGCCCACACATCTACAATGTCGGTGGCAAAGTTGAAATATTCCGGGCACTCTATTTTGAAATTTTTAACACGTTCCGTGAAATCACGCGGAGGGGCTTCAAGCACATATTTTTTATTGACGACTGCCATAAAAAACCTTCCTGTTTTAGAGAATAAAAAATCTTGTAACAATAAAATAGCATAATTTTGCCTATATTACAAGAAAAACTGGTTTTTAATGTTGAAAAAAAGTAAAAAGCGAGTACTTTAAAACATATACACCGATTGATTTTTGACATACAGATCATATATTTTTTTATGGAACTATTTGATACACATTTTCATTTGCCCGAAGAAGGTGATTTGAGCAATTACCTTGATGCGCTTTACAGCGATCACTCCTACCGGCTGCTGGCACTTGGGGGATCCCTTGCGGGCAGCGTAAGGGCGTTGGAGTTTGCCCGCAAACATGACAATGTCTGGTGTGCCTGCGGAGTGCACCCCCATGATGCTGAAGAGTTCACCGGCGATATAAAGCCTTTTGCAGAAATGTTGTCTGACAGCAAAGTCCGTGCCGTGGGCGAGATCGGGCTGGATTACTTTTACGATCTCTCCCCCCGGGAGATCCAGCGCAAGACCTTTGAAAAGTTTCTGAACCTTGCAGTTGAACACAATAAAGTTATAAGCGTGCATTGCCGGGATCAGGAAGAGCGTACCGACGCATATTGCGATTGTTACAGCATGCTCAAAGAGTTTGCCGCAGCTGCCGGAAACGGCAAGATCATCCTGCATTGCTACGCCGGGAATTTGGATTTTCTGGAAAAGTTTATGGAGTTTGACACCTACTTTGGCGTGACCGGCATGGTGACTTTCCGCAAAAGCGACAACATCCGGGAAATTTTGAAACATATTCCACGCCACCGGCTTTTGTTTGAAACCGATGCACCCTACCTTGCTCCTGAACCCTTCCGGGGCAAGACCAATCACCCGGCACTGGTGGCACATACGGTAATGTATGCAGCACATTTTCTGGATATACCCATGGCGCAGTTGGCAAAGCAGACTACGGAAAACGCTTTGCGGGTGTTTGGTTTGGAGGATTTGATATCATGAGTTTTGTACCTTTATATAAGTTGCGGCGATCCATCCCATCATCCGGAGAAAAGCTGCTGATCCTTGACCGGAAAGGCAGAGTTTATCTGGAAGTTGAGAAAAATGGTAAACTGGCTATCCCCCGGGCAGACAAGTTTCCGGAACTTCTGGCGGTGGAACTGCCGGAACTGGGCGTGTTCCGCAATCAGATCTGTTACGGCTGCCGTTGGGAAATTGAAGAAAGCCCCTGCGAAAACCTGATTGCCATAGATGTCAGGGAAGCTATGACTCAAGTGGATAATGCGGTAAAAAATCTGCTTTTGCGGGGCAAACCCATTCTGGAATGGCTCTCGCTGCGGAGATATTGCAGTGTTTGCGGCTCCGAACTTATTGACCACGAACAGGAAGAGGCCCGCACTTGTCCAAATTGCGGAATGTTGTTTTTCCCGAAAATCAGTCCGGCGATAATTGTGATGATCAAACGGGAAGATGGCAAGATACTTTTGGCGTACAACCGGCATTTCAAACACAAGTGTTACAGCCTGATCGCCGGATTTGTGGAAGCCGGCGAAAGTGCCGAAGATGCCGTCCGGCGGGAAGTAAAAGAAGAAGTGGGTTTGGAAATAAAAAACATCCGCTACTTATACAGCCAGAGCTGGCCCTTCCCGGATTCATTGATGCTGGGGTTTACAGCAGACTATGCCGGTGGCGAAATAAAAGTCGATGGCGAAGAGATCGCGGAGGCAGATTTTTACAGCGTGGATGCTCTGCCTGCTTTGCCCGGTCACGGCAGTATTGCCCGCCGCATTATAGAAGAGTATATTGCAGAAAAGAGAAACATTTAATATCAAGGAGTCTGTTTTATGGAAAAAGTCGTTATTATCGGCAGCGGTCCGGCTGGTTACACCGCAGCAGTTTATGCCGCCAGAGCCAATCTTGAACCGTTGGTCATTTCCGGCAACACCATTGGCGGATTGCTCACCCAAACCAGCGAAGTGGAAAATTTCCCCGGCTTCCCCGAAGGCGTAAACGGTTACGAGCTGACAATGAAAATGCAGACCCAAGCCGAAAAATTCGGTGCCCGGCTGGAAATCGCCAATGTGGAAAAACTGGAGTTGACCGATGGCGGTGTGCAGAAAATCACGCTGGATAACGGCAATGTTATAGAAAGTAAAGCTCTCATCATCGCTACCGGAGCCACCCCCCGCTGGCTTGGTTTGGAATCTGAAGAACGACTGAAAAACTGCGGTGTTTCAGCTTGTGCCACCTGCGACGGAGCCTTTTTTGAAGATATGAAAGTTGTGGTCGCCGGCGGCGGCGATTCGGCTATGGAAGAAGCCCTTTTCCTGACCAAATTTGCCAGCGAAGTTATTGTGGTACACCGCCGCAACGAACTGCGTGCCTCCAAAATCATGGCAGAACGGGCAATGAACCACGAAAAGATCCGCTTTGTCTGGAATTCGCAGATCGTGGAAATATTGGGCGAGAGCGAAGTAACCGGCATAAAGGTCAAAAATAATGCTGACAACAGCGAAAGCGTCATTGAGTGTCAGGGCGTATTCGTTGCTCTGGGCCATGTTCCCGCAACTGAAATCGTTAAAGGGCAGATCGACATGGACGATGCCGGATTTATCAAACTTGAGAACAACACCAGCATGACCAATCTTGCCGGGGTCTTTGGCGCCGGAGATTGCGCCGACCACCGCTACCGGCAGGCGATAACCGCCGCCGCTGCCGGCTGTCGTGCCGCCATTGATGCTGAACGCTATCTTGGGTGAAAACATGAGCAAAAAACCTTTGGAATTCGATAATCCTGACAATACCGGCCGCCGCTTGCGCTGCCCGCGCTGCAAAGAGTATTTGTATCCGGCCGATCTGGAAACTTTTTGCATCTGCCCCTATTGTGAGGCAAAAATCGAAAATGGCGAAGAGCTGGAAGACTTTGTGATCGCCCCCATGGTCAGACAGTGGATCGAGCGATACAAGTAATTTTTTATGAGCGAGTTATGTAACATCTGCCCCCGCCGCTGCAATATAAGCCGGGGTGTTTTTACTCCCGGTAAACAACTGCCCGGGGTTTGCCATGCCCCCCGGCAACCAATGGTGGCAAGAGCCGGTTTGCACCATTGGGAAGAACCGGTCATCAGCGGCAGCCGGGGCTCCGGAACGGTCTTTTTTTCCGGCTGCAATTTGAATTGTGTTTTTTGCCAGAATTACAATATCAGCAGCAAGGTGGAAGGCAAAGTAATTACCCTTGAGCGGCTCAAAGCTATTTATCAGGAGCTTATTGAACTTGGCGCACACAACATAAACCTGGTAACGCCAACGCATTACAGCAAAGCTATTTTGGCAAGTCTGGAAGACCCTTTGAGTGTGCCGGTAGTCTACAACTCCAACGGCTACGACAGCGTGGAAACTTTGAAGCTCTTTGAAAACAAAGTGCAAATCTATCTGCCCGACTATAAATATGCCGACAACACATTGGGCAAGCGTTACAGTCAAGTCAGCGATTACGCCGAAACCGCCCTGGCTGCCATCAAAGAGATGTACCGCCAGACCGGGGATTATGTGATTGATGACAATGGCATTATGCAAAAGGGCGTGATAATCCGCCACTTGATATTGCCCAATGCCATAGAAAATACACTCAAAGTCATTGAGCTTGTTTCCAAAACTTTCCGCCCCGGACAGGTGATGTTCAGCTTGATGCGGCAGTATATACCCTGCGGCAAAGTATCCGACAGCAATTACCCGGAAATCAACCGCAAAGTAACCGACGAAGAGTACGCGCTGGTGGAAGATGCCCTCTTTGCCTCCAACATAGAAGATGGCTTCGTGCAGGACGAAAGCTCCGCATCCGGAGAATTCATACCCACCTTCGACGGAACCGGCGTTTGACCGGTAAAAAGCTGTTGCAAAATTGTTTTGTGGTGAAGAAACCTTTTTGAAAACGCTATGTTCCCAACAAGGGGCGGTACTTGAGGAGGGGAAAAAGACCTTTTGCTGGATCGGTCCTTTTTCCCCTCCTCAACTTGTCACGGCGTAGCCTCCGGCGAAGACGGAACTCCACCCCTTTTTTCCAAACCTTTTACCGGAATTGCTTTTATTACAGGTAATAAAAGCAATTCCAATTTATTTTATATAGATTGATACCATGTTTTACCTGCGATAATTTTTACTATTGTTGTATAAATCCAAACATTAAAAAATCACAAAAAAAGGGCGGAGTTTTCCGCCCTTGCTATGTTATGGTAATTCTTACTCGATAACTATGTGCAGATTTTCGAGATAGAGTTTGGTTTCTTTGAGGAAAACACCCGACTGAAAATCTACTGTGTTCAGTCCTTCTTCGAGTTGTTTAGTCACATCCAGCTTGAAATCAAAGGGATTGCCGTTTTCAACACTGGTGGGGCAATATCTGTTATGCTGGGGAATGGGTGCTGAAACATTGCTGTAAAAGACAATAAAATTGCTGCTGCCGTTGGCGATATTCGCCTTTTTATTGGGAGTACCTTTCAGCACAATGACTTTGCCGGGTTTGACCACATTGTTCATACTCAGCACCTTGCCGTTGACTTTTACTTTAAGGGCGTTGGTGTATCCGGCAATACCGGATTTTTTATTCAATCTGGCAGTAAAACACAAATAAGCCTTTTTGCCCGCCATTGCCGGCATGGCTACGGTAAAACTTTCGGTGGTTTTGGGAGGCACGATCACCCGCTTTACCGGAGTAAGCGGAATAACTTTATCGCTGGCGGCAACGTTGCTGTCCACATTTTCCGGATAGAGTTTACCGGTCACTTCGCCGGTGCGGTCAAGCACTTCTACCGAATTGCTGCCGAATGCGGGCACTTTGATTGTTTTGTTGTATTCCGAACCATTGATTTTTTCTTTAAGCACGGTACCGGTCACGGAATTGCGTACCACAATAGCTTGCAGCCCTTTGCCTTTTACGGAAATATCCAGCTCTGCCCAGCCGTGACGGAACTCTACATTATCGTAAAGAGTGCAGCCGGTCTGCTTGTAGTAGCACATATAAAGTGTACCGTATTTGGAATCTGCCGGTATAATGCCGTTGTAATCGTATTCGGCCCAGTCGCTGTCACCGGCGTTGTGTTCCGGAACCTGGGCATATCTGTATTTGCCGTTATTCATCGTAAAAGCCAGCGAACCGCCGCTGCGGTATTTGGGGTTGGAGCCGACCCGCTTGGCGTAGTAACGGATATAGTAAGGCTCACCGGCTTTGAAAGGTACTGCCGGACGCAGCCGGTGATAGAGATTGGGGCTGCTGGCAACATCGCCGGCCAGCTTCATAGACATCTTGTCGCCCACGCCTTCAGTTTTATCGATACTGGCAAATTTGCGGTTGGCAGGAGTGTTTACACTCCAGGAACCCAGCACACCTTTGCTGAAATCACTGGTGCTGATGAGATTTTTACCGGGCAGTTCCGGCGTACTTTTGATGGTGATTTCCGGTGCGGCAAAACCGCTGGCGGCAGCCGCAATAATGGCGGCACCCAATAAAAATTTCGTATTCATGATTTTCCTCCTGAAAAATATTATTTATCAACTGTAAAATCGTAGAATCGGTTCACACCTTCGCAAGCAACGATCCCGGCGTAAAATTCTTTGGGGAATTGGTCGTCGATAAATCCGAACTCGTGCCCGCCGCAGCTTACAGTCCACACCGGGCCGCGATGGGTAAACTGGATCTGCACTTTCAGCTCATATTTGGTGTTGGGTTTAAAATCAGCTTTGAGGTACGCCGCCTTTTTCCAAATCTGCTTGCCGTTGACGAACCAGTGCCGCCAGACATTGATCCCCTGATCGAACAGCACAACTTCGTAATGGGTGCGGAATTCCGGAAAGCCTTTTTTGCTGACACCGGGCTTTTCAGCGATCACAATACTCGGTGCCATGCGGTAGTCAAAACTCATGGTCGACTTGATTATTACATTGCCTTTAATGGGATTTTTCCAGATCATGGCAGCATAAGTTTCGGGAGCCCGCTTGCTCAACATATCAATTTTGGTGGCATCTTTGGGGCAGACATTTACAATGTGACATTTTTCCTGCTTAAAGGTGTTCACATTCTCCCACCGGGAACTTTTTACTTCAATAAAATCAGCTTTGTTCCACTTGCCGGGTTCAAAATCGCAGTTGAAAATATTTTTGGCATACACGGTGCTGCCGGCAATGATTGCCGCAGCAAGGATCAAAAGTCTTGAGTTCATTTTAATTTTCCTTTCTTGATCATATCAATGAAAAAACTTGCTTTTCCGCATTACAAATTTCAATTCTTCAAAGTCATAAGTATCGCTCCACCAGGTGGGGTGCTGTAAGAATATGACTACATCGCCGGGTTTTGCCGCCCGCAAACCGGCAGCAAATTCGTCGCCGCCGATAAAACGGCTTTCGATAACATAAAAACAGTTCTGTTCGCCCAGCTCTCTTTTCAACCGGTCAAAGAATGCGTAAAGTTCGCCGGATTCCGGTAAGCCGCACTTTTTGATAAGTTCTTCGCTGTAAGATCCATCAGGATTTTTTACTAAAGCTGCCGAGTCGATCCCCGCTTTGAATACCCCGTGCCCGAAAGCAAAACGCACATTGGGGAAAAACTCACGGACATACTGCATATTTGCTTTGAAACTTTCAATCGCTGCCGCCTGATCGCCGTTGCAGATGACCATATCTTCGTGCTGATACTGTATTTCGCCGCCCAGCTCGCAGATTTTATACAAATCGTCCCGCCAGGTGGGTTCGATCAAAGATACCAGACGGATGTTGTAGGTGGTGTGAAAGCCGAACTCGTGTTCCATTTCCGCCATGCGGCGGGCAAGAAAGTTATCGCTGGGCCGTTCAATATCGTGCAGCCAGATCACCCGCACCTTGTCGGGCAAAACCAGTTCGTTTTTAAAATAAAGGTCGTAGGCTTCGGAAACATTCACCGGAGCGTAACGCGCTTTGCTGATCTCCGCTAAAATCTTGGCATACTCTTTGGCATTAAGATCGTGTTTGACATGAGAATAATGCTCAAACCCCAAATCAATAGGAATATATCGCTTGCTCATAAATATCTCTCCCTGATATAAAAACCTCGTTTAATATACACCAATTACAGTGCATTGCAAGCTTTATTCAGTAAATAAGCCAGTCGTAGAAAGTTACAGTCTTGCCTTCGCTGCCGGTCATTCCCGGGTTGTTGAAAGTCGCATCCATTCGTATGCTTCCGGCGCTGCCCCCGGCGGCATTTTCTATCGTTACCCGGTAGCAGCCGGAGTTGGTTATGGAAAAGTAATTTTTCAAGGTTGCCAGCAAAAGCTGGTCGAACTCGTCTGCCAGTACTGTCGGCTCCTGTTTATATGCCTTGATGGTTTTCAAGGTTTCCATAGCGTCTTCGTGGCTTAAATTGGCGTAATTGGTCAGCAGTGCGTAGTTTGCCTGAAACAAATCCGGTTTACTGCGGCGGTTACCCGACAATGTCAGCGGATTGATCAAGGTCATTCTGCCGTTGCGGTCCGGCGGGAAGAACTTCACTCCGTCGGGTATATACCAGAGTTCTTCCCGGAACTGCAATGCTTTATTCCGGGGCAGCGGAGTGTTTTCTTCCAACTCCTCGTATTCCTCAACTTCCATGCCGTCTTCGCCCACTAAATCGTTGCTGTCCACATAATCAGCAAAACGGGTACGGTAGATCGTTACTGCTTCGCTCAAATCTTCTTCGTTGGTCTGGCGGATCCGGGTCAGATTATTCAACGCTGTATTGATATTGCTGGGGCTTACAGAGATGCCCCCTGCCCCGTTTTCTATGCGGTATTTTACCGTGGTACCGTAATAATCCAGCTCACGCAGTCTGCCGTCGGGGATAAAGCGCTCTTCTTCGTATTCGCTGTAATCAAAGTTTTCCAGCGAAGTTGTGCGGTATTCGTTGTTGTCAGCTGCCAGCAGAAAAATTATCCGGTTCATTGCACCTTCGGCTACATAGCGGCTGCGCAAAGCATCCGTATCGTTGCGGATACCGTAAGTTGAGAGCTGGGAGTAAACCACCATGCTCATAACCAGCAAACTTACTGAACTCAAAAGTGCCAGTACTGCCACCAAGGCTACACCGTCTTCACTTTTCTTAAATCTGCACATATTCATAACGCCAGCCCCGAAAATGCTGAAAGTCCGGCTGTCCGCCGCAGGTAGGAGAGTTTTTCGCCGTTTTCAAACTCAACCGTAAAGCCCACTGCCGCCGGCAAGCGATCCAGATATTCATCATCGTCCTGATCCCAGACTTCCAGCCACTCGATTTCGTCTTCATCGTCGTAATCGGCGTAGGTAAAAGTCAAACTTGCCACATTTTCGGCTAAAATCACCGTTTTTATATTGCTTTGCTCTTCCGATTCCAGCCAGGGCAGCAGCGGAGTATCTTTGTAATCGCACGCCAGAGCATTGTCGTCGTTTACATATAATCTCACAAAAATAAATGCTCCTTTGCCCTCATTATTGGGCAGCCGCATGGCGGTAAAATAGAGCTCATCTTCCATACCGTCAAACACCAGATGTTCCTGATCATCATCGGTTTCGTCTTTCCAGAAAAAGGGGATCGTGTTGCCCATAAGTTCGGCAACTTTATCCAGCTTGCGGTTCCGTTCCAGCCGTTCAGATAACATGGCAACTTTGTTGTGGCTGCGTTGAAAGCCCGCCAGTGCCGCTGCCGATGCGGACCCGATCAAGGCAAGTACCGCCATGGCGGCAATCAACTCCACTAATGTAAAAAGCTGCTTTTTCATTGATCCATATCTCCCGAATTTTCCCAGTCGATACGGTCGATTTTCAATGTATCAACCACCTCCCGGCTGCCGGGAGTCACCAGGTCGATTATCAATGTCCTCAACGGAGCCTGATTGGATAAATCGTTGAGTTCTTCCGGGAGATTTTCAGCCGGTTCGTACCGCATTTCCACATCATATACATTGCTTTCAAAAACTTCCGGAGGTACATCCGGCGGCTCTTCTTCGGCAAACAGTAAATAATACTCCGCCGCCTGACTTAACAAATGAGTCCGCTCCCAGTTGGCATACGCCTTGTCTATCCGGTTCACCGCCGATTGGGACAATGCAAAAAATGCTGTCAGTGCCAATGCCATGATCGCCATTGCCACAATGACTTCTACTAATGTAAAATGCTTTTTCACAACACTATCTGCCCCTCTGCGGTATCGGTTTTGACTATCTCCACCAAGCCGGTAAAGTCAGATACTGTGATCGTCCTGATGTCGCTGTTGAGCTGTACGGTCAAGGCGTGGGTGAGCCGCGCCGCACCGTTGCGGGTGAACCGCCACATTTCCAGACTTTCTTCGGTAAACTCCACGCCTTGCATATCGGGCAGCTCCACAGTTACGCCCAGTTTTTCGGGGAACTTCCACTCCCGAACCGTTTCGTATTCATCTTCCGGCATTGGAGCTTCATCGGAAGCGTTTTTGAGCTTCTGCTCGGCTTCCCAATCGGCGTCGATAGCATCCAACACCACATAGGGCATGTTGCCTTCTTCCACCTCTTCGGCGGGGATCACGGCTTCGCTTTCCCCCATGGGATCGACTTTTTCCATGCGGAAAAGGTTTTCTTCCGGGTAAAAGACCACTTTGCGGACGATGCCATCGCGCATGGTGTCACTCCTGCCTTTGGCACAGAATACCTGAAAATCCCGCAAAGACCGCTCAAAAACCGGCATTTTTCGCTCCCGCCCGATATAAACACCGGAAACGGCAGTCAGCAATATAAGTATGGCTATGACTGCCGCCAGTTCCAATAATGTAAAATTTTTCCGCTGGAACTTACTCAATTATTCCTCGTCTTTACTGACCCAGTTGGTAATATCGGCATTTTCGCCTTCACCGCCTTCCACACCGTCGGCACCGTAGCTGGAAAGGTCAAATTCGCCATGTTCGCCGGGGCAGACATAAACATAATCGTTGCCCCAGGGATCCTTGGGCACGGCGGGCTTGATGTAAGGGCCGTCCCATTTTTCCACATCGTTGGTGTTTTCCACCAGCACCTGCAAACCGTCGTCGGTTTCCGGGAATTTGCCGGTATCGAGCTTGTAGTCGGTCAACGCCTGTTCCAGAAGTTTGATCTGGGTCTTGGCTGTGGTGATGCGGGCACTCTTGATGTGCTTGAAGACCATAGGTGCAGCAAAACTTGTGAGCATGACCAGAATCACGATCACCACCATAAGTTCGGTCAAAGTAAAGTTGCTGCGGCGGATTTGTTTGCGTTTGAAGTTCATTTATCTTTCTCCTCTTTTATATCAGATTGTTTACATTTCTACACTGTTGAGTTCCATGATCGCCATAAAGATCGCCAGCACCACGGTCATTACCACCAATGCCAAACCGACGATCACCAGCGGTTCAAACATGCTCAAAAGCCGTTTGATCTGGCGGCGGGTATCTTCTTCCACATGACTGGCAGCTTTCATAAGCATAGAGCCGGATGTACCCGATTCCTCCCCTACCCGCAAACGGCTGGCAAGACCTTTGGGCAGATATTGGTTATCTTCCATAGCTGCCGAAAGTTTCAGCCCGCTTTTGAGCTTATTTTCCAACTCCGCAAAGCTGTAACGGATCACCGGGTTTTGAATGACCTTTACCGCAATGCGTACTGTTTTGATTATATCCACATGGTTGCTGATAAGAATTGCCAATGTGCGGACAAATTTGCCCATTTCTACTGAAGTATGCAACGCTCCGAACAATGGCAGACTCAAGATGATTTTTGCTTTGATCTCCGCTAACTTTTCCCGCCCCAGCAGGTGCGGCAACGCTGTAACCCCGGCAATAACCGCGATCACCAATGCTATACCGCCATAGACTATAACATTGCTCATATTCATCAGAAAAACCATGGAGCCGGGCAAATCACGCCCCATATTTTCAAACTGCGTAACAAATCTGGGCACGAACACAGCGAACATCAATATCGTTACTAATATTGCCACAGCCAATACTACAACTGGATAAATGGAACTGGTGACGATAAAATCCTTCAGCTCCCGGCTTTCTGTCATAAATCTGCGTAATTCTTCCAGCACTTCCGGCAAGCGGCCGGTTTCCTCGCCGGTTTCGATCAAATTGGCGTAATAGCCGGGAAACAGCGCCCCGTAACTGCGGATGAGTTCCGAAAATTTTCTGCCTTCGTGCAACCCCTGCCGCAAAGTCTGGATGAATTCGTGCTGTTCATCGTTGGCGGCACCTTCGGCAATGATCGCCAGTGCCCGCTCCAATGGAATAGCTGAATTGAGCAATGCCGAAAGCTGCTCGGTCATATCCAGCACATCTATTTTGCTGCGGTGCAGAAAGCCTCTTTCGCTCTGGGCGGGGTCCACTTCCCGGATAAATCTTACCGGCAAAAGGTTCATCCGCCGGAGCTTCTGTTCTGCTTCACGCAGATTTTCCGCCTCGACGGTCACCTCTTTTGCCGCTTCGCCCGGAGCGATGGCTTTGTATAAATATAATGCCATAAAATTTATCAACCTTCAGCAGTGCTTCGCAGCAATTCTTCGGCAGTGGTTATGCCTGCTGCCACCTTATCTTTGCCATCTTCCAGCAGAGTTTTCATGCCGTTTTTCACTGCGATTTTTTCCAGAACCGAACTGGGCTGATTGTGGCTGATGGCTTCGCGCAACTCATCATTGACCCGCAAAAATTCGTAAATCCCCGTTCTGCCCCGGAAGCCGGTACCATTGCAGTTGCGGCAGCGATTGCCGGAACCGTCTTTACCCGAACCGTTGCAGACAGTACAGACTTTGCGCACCAACCGCTGACTCATTACGCCGAAAAGTGCCGATGCCACCAGAAAACCTTCCACATTCATATCGATCAAACGGGTAACTGCCCCCACGGCATCGTTGGTGTGCAAAGTGCTCAACACCAGGTGACCGGTCAAGGCGGCGTTGATGGCAATATCGGCAGTTTCCCGGTCGCGGATCTCCCCAACTAAAATCACATCCGGGTCCTGACGCACAATGGAACGCAAGCCGGAGGCAAAGTCCACACCGATCTGGCTGTTGACCTGCATCTGGCAGAGTCCGGGCATCTGATATTCCACCGGGTCTTCCACGGTAATGATCTTGCGTTTCTGATCGTTAAGTTGATTGATAACGCTGTAAAGGGTGGTGGTCTTACCCGAACCGGTGGGGCCCACCACCAGGATCATGCCGTGGGGTATTTGAATAAGTTCATTAAAATCGTTGAGCATGGTTTGTGACATACCCAGCGCCCGCAGATCGTATGCCACAGAAGCCTTGTTGAGCAAACGCAGAACTATGCTTTCGCCGGTCAATATAGGTATAGTGCTTACACGCATATCCAATTCGGTACGCCCCAGCTGAAAAGTGGTTCTGCCATCCTGCGGCAAGCGGCTTTCGGCAATATTCAAGCCGGATATAAGTTTTATGCGGCTGGCTATCGCCGGAAAATCCCGGATGGGTGCCGACAATATTTCTGTAAGCACTCCGTCCACCCGGCAGCGAACCACCACCCGGTCTTCGCCGGGTTCCATATGTATATCGCTGGCAGAAAGCTCCACTGCCCTCGAAAATATATCGTTGACCATCCGCACGATCCTTGCTTCACCAGCCATGGAGCGCAAAGCGTCTTCGCTGTCGGCATCAAGCGTCTGCACCTCTTCGGCATCTTTGTAAACGCTGTTGATTAAACGCTCCAGCAATGTGCGCCGGATCAGAACAAACTCCATATTCTTTTTGTACTGCCGAAGCGTAAAGTAGCTGTTTTGAGCAAGTTTATAGGGGTTGCTGGCATAGACTTTCAATGTTTCATCGTCCCATTGCGCCGGCACTATGCCGTTTTCGCTCAAATACTCGGCGGAAACACCTGCGAAACGTTCCGGCGATACGATCAGATCTTCGTCGGGCATGGCAAGACCGAATACTCCGGTATAGATCTTCAGCAGCTCAACTTCGGTACACAAGCCTTTTTCCACCATAAGTGCATCCGCCGCAGCGGCGTTGTTATCGGCGGCAGAAAGTATGGAATCATACTCGCAGTATGTACTCAAAAGCTTTTGCCGCAGCTCTTCCAATTTATCTGCGGTATCTTGCGGAACGCTGATGAAAGCGATATTTTCAGAATTTTCCTGCTGAATATCCAAAGCCATAAAATTACTCACTTTTTTTGCTTTCAGGCGATTGTACTTTATTTGCCGCGGCGGCGGCTTTCTTTTTGAGTTCATCGGCTTCTTTCTGCAGCTTTCTGGCCTCTTTTTCCCGCTTGATGCGTTCTTCGCGTTCCATATCCAGCTTGTGGGCTTCGGCGATTTCGCCT
This sequence comes from Lentisphaeria bacterium, assembly GCA_017504585.1. Classification (GTDB taxonomy): domain Bacteria; phylum Verrucomicrobiota; class Lentisphaeria; order Victivallales; family Victivallaceae; genus SIG78. The sequence goes on along the minus strand of JAFVQX010000133.1, from coordinate 34,957 downwards.
TCAAATTTGCTCAACTCTTTTACAGCCTGATTGTAACGCTTGATCATATCTTCGACTTTGCCTTTTTCGTCGACGATATAACCGGTAACCAGCACCAGCATCTCGGTACGGGAAGTAGCCTGATCGGTATGACCGAACAAACGCCCGAGGAATGGTATGTCGGAAATGATCGGGATACTGTTGAGATCGTCGGAGTGTTTTTCCTGGATCATACCGCCCATGATCATGGTTTTGCCGTTGCCGATGGTCATGGAAGTTTCGATTTCCCGCATCTGGATGACCGGAGTATCTTTAGCTGTGGAAATGGTATTGGTCACCGGTTCAGAAACCTCCTGTTTGATTTCCAGCGAAATAAGGTCGCTGCTGGTCACCTGCGGAGTCATGGTCATGATGATACCGGTTTCGCGGTAATTGTAGGTATTGGTGACCTGACCGGAAACTGACTCGGAACTGCTCACCGATCCGGTGATCAGCGGCACATCGTTACCGATCTGGATCTTTGCTTCGGTATTGCTGGTCACCAAAAGCTGCGGACTGGAGATGATCTTGATTTTGTTGCGGGTCGCCAAAGCCTTGATATAGGCAAACTTTTCGTCGGGATTATTGGGGTTGGCAATGTAGAAATTGCCGCCGATGTCGTTGCTGCGCACTCCGGGATTGAGCTTGTCGTAATTGGTTCCCACCGAAGTCATAGCTGTACCGCCGGAACCTTTGAAGTTGAATTCAACACCGAATTCATTGCCGTCATTCAGCGATACTTCCACGATCAGCACCTGCAAAAGCACCTGTGCCGGCACCGAGTCAAGCCGTGAAAGCAAAGCTTTCATCACCCGGTAGACCCGGGGCGTAGTGCGGATGACCAGCCGATTGTAAATGCCGTCAGCAAAAATACGCACCGGTGTAGTGAATATATTGCTCCGGACTGTGGTTGTGGTGTTCAAATCGTTATTGGTTCCGGCGCGGCTGAATTGAGCACTGCCGGTATTGCCGGTGTTGGCTACCTTGGTGGTCTGGGTGGTAAGCTGCTGGGTACGGGAGTTGCCGCTGGAGGTATCTACCGTAAGCGATGCGCCCTGGGTGGTAAAGATCACCGACAGCGCCTGGGCAAGCTGTTGAGCTTTGCTGTTGGCTACTTTGTATACATAGACCCGTTCTTCTTCATCGTTATCGGCGTTATCCAGAGTCATTACCCATTCGCGCACCATATTGACCACTTCGTCCGTTGCCGCCGACGCCACCAGCAGCTGCAAACGGTCGATCCCGGTAATGTAGACCGATCCCGGGGTTTCGCCGCGGGTATTGGCAGTAGCCGCAGTAAAACCCAGCACCGGCAAAACTTGCGAAAGGTCAGCGGCAATTTTGGACGGCTGCACATTTTCGCATGGGATCACTGTACGGGGCCAGTTGCGGCGGCCGGGATTGTCGATGATCTCAAGTATGCTCTGCAGTTTGGGTATATTGTCGCTGGAGTCGCAAATCACCACCATTGCCGGACGGCTGCCTTCGGCGATAGTGCCGCCCACCATCAAAAAGGGTCGTAATTGAGTCAACGCTTCCCGGGCGGTGATATTTTTGAGCATGTGGAAAACGATTTCGCTGTTGCCCACGCCTTTGTTGGCGACCCGCAAGCTGCCCTGTTTGGGGGTTTGGGCTGCCGAAACGATCCTTAAAAGCTGACCATCTTTGTAAGCAGCGGCATTGGCAAGCTGCAGCATGCGGTCAAAGGTTTCCCACAACTCCCGGCGGGTCAGCGTGGAGTTCACGTTCAACGTTACCGTAGTGCGCAAGTCGCTGCCGGCAACAAAGTTGAATTCCAGCACATCAGCAAAGGCCGACAACACATCCAGTATGGGTGCCGAGGCAAAACTCATGGAAACTTCCACCTTGTCATCGGCATTGAACAAAATAAAATCTTCGTAAAAACGGCTCTGTCTTGCCCCCGGCTTGCCTTTATGGTCGGCGGCGGCGGCCTTTTCTGCCGGAGTATTTTTATACTTGTTGGCATAAGGGGATTTGGAGAGTTTTTCTGCCTTTTGGGCTAATTCATTCTTTTTCTCCGTATCAGTATTTATATCCACTTCGTCGGGGTGCAGTTTATCCGGCTCTTTATAGCGCTCGGTGTTGTTGCGCTCCACGAAGTCAAATTTTTCGTCAGGATCGGTACTTTTTTCTTTCTGCAGATCTTCCAGCGCTTCGCAGGAGGTCAGCAAAGGCAGCAGCAGTGCAGCAAACAATACTGCCAGACTCGATTGAATGTAGTTTTTTTTCTTCATCGGTTATATTCCTGTATAAAATTATTTGATATACCTTAAACTTTAACGGCCGCGCCGGTTGGTGGAACCGCGGGACGAATTACTGTTGCTTGAACGGTTGTTATTTTGCATCATCCGCATCATATTCATCTGCTGACGCTGCTGCATACCGATAGACTGCTGCATCAGATTAAGCATCTGCTGCATGGGATTGGTATTGGTTCGGCGGGTGGTATTGCGGGAGCCGTTATTTTCCGAAGCTTGCGCCATATCCAGCGTCATGCGGCTGGCGCCCCGCATCAGGACCGCCTGATTATTGCTTATTTCGGCTAATGTATAACCGTTGGGCAGCGTATCGCCCACCCGGAAAAACTGCTGCACGGGCATATTGCCCCGGCGGAAACCGCCTTTGCTGGTGATGATCGCCCCTTGAGTTTTGTTGACCCGGTAAATGCCGACTAATGTGTAGGTTGCCCCCCTGCCCCAGGCGGCACCGCCGGTGCGTTGGGTATCAAATATATTTTTCCGGACAATGGAGGAAACGGCTTCTTCGCTTGCCGGAACGTTGAATTTTGCCGGAGTCGGTACAACCGCAGCGGCGGCGCTTTTGGCACGTTTTTTCTTTTTGCCGACTTCCAGCTTATCGCCATTGCTGCCGGAAAAAGCTCCCCAGAGCGAAATTGCCAGCAAAAAAGCAAGCACGGTGTTGACGCAAATCAGAAGTTTCTTCATTTTGCCGCTCCTTTCTGCTGTTTTGCCGCCGGAGCGGTGACCGGCACATCAACTCTTTCATCATTGGCACAGCGCAATGTACCGTTAAAATTCACCCCCATCATGCCGAACATATTAGAGGTACGGCACTCGAAGCGCCGCCAGTAAAGTTTGGGTTCCAACTTATCCACCGCCAGCAGAAATTTCATAAGTGTATCGATATCTGTCATTACCGACACATCCACTTCCAGCAGCGAAAGATCTTTATTGAAATTGGTTTTGCGCACGGTGCTTATATTATTGAGCCTCAACTCCAGAGTTTTGGCGGCATTTTCTATAAGTGAACGCAGCTCAACTTCCGGTACACCATTGCGGGATTGCTTCCAAGCGCCGTTGAATTTGCTTTCGGCAATATTTTTCACCACATCCAGTTCAGCCAGCTGCAGCTTGAGCTTTTCCTGATCCTGTTCAAGTTTTTTCAATTCCCTTGCCAGAGCAGCTTTCCCGCCGGAACCGGGAAAAACACTGCCCAGACTGCCGCCGAACTGCACCAGCAGAAAAAGCGCACTTGCCGCCAATCCGGCAATACAGAATATCCTCTGCCCGCGGCGGGATCTCCAGAACTCTTTACTGAAAAAATTATTATTTGCGCTGCTCATTTTTTTGCCTTTGTTTTGTTCTTGCTTTTGCGCAGCGGAAGTGCCGGCGGCTCGATGATGGAAAGTTTTACGTTGGCATTGGTAAAATTATTAGCAGGATTGGTGCGCTGCGATGCACTCAAAACCTTGAAACCGGGCAGCCGGTTGAAAAATGATACCAGATCAAGTTCAGCAGACATGGTTTGCAAATTCATATCGATCGTGCCTTCGTTCCAGCGGAAATTATTTACCAGCACTTCGTCGGGCAGCTTTTCCGACAGGTATCCCAAATACCCCAGACACTCCCGGCTGCCCAGCTTAAGTTCGGCTGTTCTTTGAGTTTCTTTAAGCTGTTTTTCGCCGGCTTTGACCTTTTTGCGCAGATCCGCTACCCTGGAGCGCATATTCCTGACTTGTGCATTCAACCGATTCTGTTCCCGGAAACTTGCGGTAATATCTCCGGCATAACGGAAAACATTTACCGCTACAAGCAATATTGCCAGCAGCGCCATCACCCGCAGCTGGGTGCGGAATCTTGCCGGACGCAGAAAGTCCGGCAGCACCACTACCCCCGCAAGCACCGAATTGCGCACAAAGAGCGATTTAGCAGCATATTCCGCCGCCATCACCGCAGTACGGTATTCCCGGGGACAATCGCCGGAGCAATGATTGAAGATCATTTTATCCAGCGTGGAATTACACTCTTTGCTGCCGGATAACTGCCAACTGCCATTTTGCCAGCAGAACTCCTTTTCCATAAACGGCAGCTTTACCGCGGCATCTGCCGGCAGATTTTCCGGCAGAGTCAGCAAGGGATTGATCATAACATCGGGTTTATTGCGCAAAGGGGCGATTTGATTGCAAATTTTGTGCAGACTGCTTTCGGGAAAAACCGCACAACGCACCCGCTGGGTACCGTTTGTGCCGGGTTCGCCCACCGGCACAAACTGCAAGCGGAAATCTTCGGGTATGCTCATAAGCTGCCGCGGAACTTCAAAACGCAGAGTTTCGCGCATTACTTCGGCAGAAGCTTTGGGCAAATCGCACTCAAAGACCTCGCTGGCATCCGGCGCCATAGCCAGCACCAGATAAACCGAATTATTTACCGACAACTCTTTAAGCACAACATCAGCGGCACGCTGCCACTCGGCGTGTTCGCTTGATGCATATTTTACGACCTCATATTCGCCGCGGTTTTTCTGGCGCAGCCGCACGCCGCAGACCCGCTGCTGCGAAGCATCGAATGCCAGTGCCGCTATTTCGGGAGCACCAAACAAACTCATCGCGCTCTACCCCCGCTGCGGTTCCACATATGCCCGCCCATGCCGCCAAATCTGCCGCCGCCGAATGGATAGTTGCGGTTCCCCATACCGTTGCGGAAATTCTGCATCTGCTGCGGCGGGATATACTCGTAATTAAGTTCACGATGACCGCGGGGCATCCGGATTTTTGCTTCGGAGAAAAGCTTACGCAACTCTTCGCGGGCGGTATCCGGATCGGTCTTTTGCAGTTTTTCGATCTCCGCCATTTTTTCCGGATAACGTTCTTTGAGTTCCCGCATCACATGGCTGGTGGCACGGCGGCTGCTGTCGCGCAAAAACTTTTCGTTGCCGACAGCTTCGCCGAAAGTTTTTTTCATCAGCTCCTGCAATTTGGCTTTGGCCTTTTCCGGATCGCTCTCATGGAGTTTTTCGTATTCGGCAAATTCAACGGGGTATTTGGCTTTCAACTCTTTGAGCTGTTCTTCAGTAGGTTCAATATTGCGATGACCACGGGGCATCATCCCCCGGTCAGCCATTGCTTTACGCATCAGATCCCGCATTTTTTCCCGGGCTTTTTCCGGATCGCTTTCCCGGAGTTTTTCCATTTCAGCATATTCTTTGGGGTATTTACTTTTGAATTGCTCCATAAAATTTCCGCCGCGCCGCCCCATACCGCGACCGCCGCGGGATCGCTCACGACCGCGATTTTCGCCGGAATTTTCGGCTGCCAAAGTTGCAACCAGGCAAGAGATCGCCAGCAAAAAAGTCAAAAAATATTTCATAGAAAATCTCCCATTGAGAAAATGCACTGATTTTTTATTTAAAGATAATGTATGCCGGACTTGATTTATTGCAAATAAAAGTTATATTTTTATTCAAAATATATAAAAAACATGGAATATTTTTATGTTCGATCGCTCAAAAACCATATTTCCGGAACAAATCCGGTGTGTTGCTGTAACCGCCCCCGCCGGAACGGCAGCACCGGAAGCGGTTTCGCCGGCAATAAAAACGCTTGAACAGCATTTGACGGTCAAAAATTACATTGCCCGACCAACTGCTGATACGCCGCAATATCTGGCAGGTTTGCCGGAACAACGCGCCGAACTGTTCAACCGGGCAGTTAATGATAGCGAAGTGGATCTTATTTTAGCGTTGCGTGGCGGTTTCGGTTCTGTGCATATATTGCAGGAGATCGATTATAACACATTACGCAGCCGGAACTTGCCGGTCATGGGTTACAGCGATATAACCAGTCTGCATTGTGCCATGCTCGCCCAAAATGCCGGTGTGCCCATTGCCGGAAGCAATCTTATGCAGCTGGGAGAAGTTTTTGCCGATGATTTGAGTTTCAGCAGTCACAAACTGGCGTTGCAGAAGAATATAAGTAAAACCGTTTTAGCGGCACCGGCAATAAAAGCGGTCAATGAGCTTGCGGCAGCTCAAAGAGTTTCCGGCAAAGCCTGTGCGGCAAATCTTACGGTGCTTGCCAGTTTGTGCGGTACAGAGTTTATGCCCGATTTCAGCAACCGGATATTGATCATCGAAGATGTGAACGAACCGATTTACAAGCTCGACCGCCTCTTGCACCAGCTTTATTTAAGCGGGGTATTGAAGGATTTGCAGGCACTGGTATTCGGCAGATTTACCGGCGGAGAAAATTCTCCGGAAGTTCTGGACAAACTCTTTGCAAGTTTTTCCGCCAAGCTCCCCTGCCCCTGTTACCAGGACTTTGCGTTCGGCCACGAATTCCCTATGATCGCAGTAAATTCAAATCACACGCTGACCTTGCAAAACAATCACGCACCCGTTTTTTCGGCGGCAACGTGAGTTGACTGCATCTTTTTTCTGCCTTTGCAGATAAAGTAATCGTAAGCTATCAAGCCAGCCAAGATCACATAACATACCGGGATCGCCAGAAATGCCATCCTTAATCCCCATAAATCCCCGGCTTTGCCCATTACCATACTTAAAAATCCGCAGCCGGGCACCCCTGCACAGGATAACAGGATATACAATGTGGTACTGTCCAGATGATCCAACCGGTCAACGGTGTAACTCTGCACACTGGGCCAGAAGGGCGCACTTGCCAACCCGACAAAAAACAGCAGCACCATTACTCCTGCCATGCTGCCCATGACCACAAATAAGCAGGATAAAATCGCTCCGGCTACTGCCGAAATCATTATCAAGTGCGGAAGATTTTTCTGACTTATCAGCACACCGCTGCCGGTTCTGCCGATCATCATGCCCGCCGAAAATACTGCCGTTGCCAAGCCGCCCACTAACGGCGAAGCGTTGTACTCCAAACGCAAAAGCGACGCACACCAGAAAGTGGCTCCGAATTCACCGCCCCCCGCTACGAACATAGCAAAGAAGAAGAGCCAGAACTGTTTGCATTTTACAATATTCCACGCCTTCTTCAACGCTCCGGGAGCATCAAATCTGCCGATACCTTCCAGTTGGCCGATCCTTTTCTTACCCCGGATAAAGAGCATCACTGCCGGGATCAACGCCCCTGCCGCCACGATCACGCAAAGTATCCGCCACGATACATTACAGCTCAAAAGCCAGCCCAACAGCGGTATACAGCCAAAAATCCCCACCGACCAGAAGCCGTGAGAAAAATTCATATATCTGCCCGGCTCATTATCTTTGTGCAGTTCGCCGATAAATGGTGTGGCCAACCCTTCCACCAATCCTTCGCCGATACCGGCAATAATCAGCACCACCAGCAGCATCCAGTACCATTGGCTGAACGCCGCCAGCAAGATCCCCACCGACATAAAAATCGCCGCCATCGCCAGCGATTTACGCAATCCGAAGCGGCAGGCAAGCATACTGCAAACAAACATTGCCCCCACCATGGTCGCACTGCGGCCCGCTTGCAATATACCGCCGGCGGACATGCCGCCTTTATCCAGATCAAAATTCAGATCCTGTGCCACTTCCACCAGCACTACGGGTATGATCAACGAACAAACAGCGTATGCCATAAAAAGCAAAAACGCCGCATAATCAAATCTGCCGAACTTCATAATAACTCTTCATCCCAACTCAATACATCCATTGCCGCATCATCCCAGAAAAGCAATCCGGCTTGGGTCAATGCTATATGATCATTTTCCAAACACCACCACTCCGGATCTTCTGCGGCACAGTTTACACATTTTTTATACATTTTATCCCAAGTTGCGGGATAAAGTTTCTCCCAAACAGCTTTTTGCCAGCCTTCAACAGTCCGCAAGTTGACTGCAAAAATCTCCAACAAGCGTTCTTCTGGTGTTATGCGGTCAAACTCCGGAGTTCTTCCGGTAATAAAATCATCTATACTTTCAGTAAAATTATATCGGTCAATTCCGTCGAATCCGGCTGCCGCCGCCCCTGCCCCCAGCAAAGTATCGCCCCGCCACACATTTACATTGTGTCGGCAATGAGCATCACTCTTTGCGTAGTTGGAGATTTCGTAGCGGTTTATGCCGTATTCAGAGAGTTTTTCGCCGATAAACAACCAGAGATCTGCCGCTTCGCTGTTATCTGCCACCGGCGAATTCAACCCCAAACGGCTGTTTTCTTCGGCGGTCAGCGAGTAGCACGATAAGTGATCGGCTCCATGCTCCACCGCCACTCGCAGATCCTCTGCCAAAACCTTTTCCGGAACGCCAGCCACACCGTAGATCAAATCTATATTGAAGTGCCGGGCACGGCGTTTTTCCAGAAGTTTGAGGGCTTTTTGCAAGTGTTCGCTGCTGCATTTACGCATGAGCAAATTCCGGACGCTTTCGTCAAAACTCTGCACGCCCAAACTCAAACGGGTAGCGTATTCATTCAAAACCGACATTTTACCGGCAGTCAGCAGCTCCGGATTGAGTTCGCTACTTACTTCGCACTCCTTGGCCAGCGGTACGATCTTATACACAAACTCAAAGAGTTCTGCCATTTCGGATGCCGTCAGAAAATTTGGTGTGCCGCCGCCGATATAGACGGTTTTGACCGGGGAAGAAAACTCCTGCTGCAGCAAAAAATCCTTTACCGCAGCAAGATAATTTTTCCGGATCGCCGAACCGCATTGTGTTTCCGAATAAAACGCACAATAGCCGCACTTGCTGACACAAAATGGTATGTGTATATACAAATTGTGCCAGCTCTTTTCCGCCGGAAGCTTCATCGATCAGAATTCGCGGTAGACCCACGCTCCGTCAACCATGGTCCCCACGGCTTTGCCCTTGCATTTTTTGCCGTCAAAGGGGGTGTTGCGGCTCTGGGAGCGGAAGGTGTTTTTATCCACAGTAAATTCAAGTTCGGGGTCGATGACCGTTATATCGGCTGCTTTGCCGTTGGCTAAATCGTAATCTTTCATCAACAGCACATCCGCCGGACCGGTGGTGAATTTGGCTACCCACTGGGGCAGAGTCAATACTCCGGTATGCACCAATTCTGTAAGCGTTACCGGTACAGCCGTTTCCAAACCGATGATGCCGAAAGGTGCGTAGTCAAATTCCACAGTCTTGCTGGTGGCCGTATGGGGTGCGTGGTCGGTGGCGATGACTGTAATAGTATCATCAGCAAGACCTTTCAGCAACGCCTGACGGTCGGCTTCCGAACGCAGCGGCGGATTCATCTTGTAGTTGGTATCAAAGCTCTTGATGCACTCATCGGTCAAAGCTATATGATGCGGAGTAGCTTCGGCGGTAACTTTGATGTTGCGTTTGCGGGCATCACGCACCATGCGCACACTTTCGGCGGTGCTCAAGTGCTGCAAATGCACATGCCAGTCGATGGCACGGGCAAGCATGATATCACGGGCAACGATCAACTCTTCTGCCAAAGCAGACATGCCTTTGAAGCCCAGCAGAACTGACCACTGACCTTCGTGCATAACGCCGCCGGCAGCCATGTTCTTTTCTTCGCAGTGATCCATAATGGGCAGTTCAAAGCTCTTGGCATATTCCATAACATGGCGCATAAGTGCGCTGTTCTGGATACATTTGCCATCGTCGGTAAGAGCCACAACTCCGGCACTTTTAAGTCCGCCGATGGGTGCCATCTCTTCGCCCGCCAGATTTTTGGTCATACAGCCGGATGCCAGCACCCGTACCACGCCTTTGCTGTTGGCAATACTGCGCAAATACTCAATGGCTCCGGGGGTATCCGCTGCCGGACTGGTGTTGGGCATTGCCACGACTGCCGTAAAACCGCCAGCCGCCGCTGCTGCCGTACCGCTGGCAATAGTTTCAGCAGCATTATTGCCCGGCTGACGCAAATGCACATGCAGATCAATAAAACCGGGAGCGGCAACCTTGCCGGTAAGGTCAATGACTTCGGGAGCGCTCAAATCCGCCGGATCGCACATCTTGCCATCGGCAACACCCAAGTCGCACACCTGATCGATCTTGCGTGCCGGATCGATCAACCGGACGTTCTTCAACAGATACTCTTTCATAAAATTCTTCCTGTATTTATAAGGTTATTCACCGTAATTCTTTGCTGTTTTCAAATTGCCCCGTTTATTTAATATACCACTTATTTGATAAATTTCAACAAGTTCGTCGATGCGTTTTTCCCAAAGCAGTTCCAGAGCCTTACTGCGCCCGGCCGAACGCATCTTTTCGTTGGTTGACCGCTGGCGCTCGCTTAAAAGTTCTTCGCAGCACTTTACCCATTGCCGGAAATCCTGCGGATCTGCAATTCTGCCATTTTCCTTATCCACGATCAAATCGCCGCCGGAACCTGCCGGCGAAGCGATCACCGGCACCCCGGCAGCCCATGCCTCCAGCACTGCCGATGCCGAAACATCGTATCTCGCCGGCAGCAGAACCAGCGATGCTGCATGAAATGCCGCCCGGAACCGTTCATCACCCGGCGGCAAACCGGGTATCAATACTACTGACTGTTCAAGTTTGTTCCGGGCAATGGCATACTGAAAATCCTGCATGACTTTATTATTTTCCGCCCAGCCGATCACCACAAGCTTGCAATTCATGCCCCGGACCTTCAGCAGACTTGCCACTTCCAGAAGCATCTTCTGATTTTTACTTTCTGATATTTCCCCCACAGTCAGCAAAAGCGGCGTTGCCGCCGGCAGTTGAAACTCCTGCCGGAAATCCACTTTGCTGTTTGCGGCAAAAAACTCCTTCCCCACTCCGTATTGCCAATACGTCAAACGCCGATCCCCCGACCCGGCAGCCAGCCACCGGCGCAACCGGTGGTCGGTACAAAAGATCATGGAGGCATTTTCCAGCCAGAGGCGGTGCTCTTTAAGATATTTTACGGCAGACTCTGCAGCGTTGCTGCCGCGCCGGGCAAAAAAACCGGGACATTCCATATCTCCGCTGCGCAAAGTTTGCATATATGGCACATTCTTTTTCCGGGCTGCCGCCGCCGCTTGCGCCGCGAGTTTACCGTGGCACATTATGTGCACAAGATCAAAGTTATTTTTATGCAAATATATTTCCAGACCCGGCAGCTCTGCATTGTTTTTCAGCAAATCAGCAGGAGCCTTGCCGGAGAGTTTATCCAGCCACGATATTTTGGGCGAAAAACGTCGTATGGGCACAGAACAGACCTCTTCCAGCGCCGCTTCATGAGCGTTCCGTCCGGCAGCTATAACGCATTGTATCTGCTTATCGGCAGTCAGGCGCCGGGCAATATTCCATGCCTGATCGCTTACCGAATTCCATTTTCTGCGGTTGAACTCCGCAAGTACAAACAATACTTTCATATGCTTCGATCGTGAACTTGTTGGGTTGCGCCATCAAAAAAACGATGCAGTCTGATCCCCACCGCAGAGCGCCGGTTTATCTGAAAAGCTGTTTTCAAAAGTCCTCAAAGCAAAATATAATCCTTTGATTTGATAAATACAAACGAAAAAACATAAAAAAATGCGTCAGAATGGAGCAAACTTGATTACCCGGTGTTATATTACTTAAGTATAATATACAAATCAACTGTACAAAACAAGGGTGTTGCCATGCGCGAGAAGATCGTTGCGCTGATCGTATGTTTGATAATTTTTGCGGTCGTATTAAGTTTTGCCATCTCCACCGCAGTAAGAAGTTCCACCCGTCCGGCGGCAGATAAAACTCCGGCGGCAGCCGAAAAAATCCCGACTCCGGCAGAACAACCCACCGCCGAACCTATACCGCAACCGGAGCCGCTTCCGGCATTGCCGCCCGCGCCCGTAAAAAAACACCGGTTCAAAAGCACCGATCACCCGTCTTATACTGCGGACTTTGATTTTTCAAAGCGCAAACTTCTTCCGGCAGCGCTGGCTAAAACCCCGCTGAAAGCCGGTATACTGGTGGATCTGGATACCCGGCAGGTCATTTGGGAGAAAAACAGCAATCAAGGCGTACCTATTGCCTCGCTGACCAAACTTTTGACCATCTACACAGCGTTTGAAGAATTGGAGCGCAAAAACGATATCGACCTTAATACCCGGGTAACTGTTTCCACCGAATGCACCCTCACTGCTCCGGTAAAAATCAAACTCCGCCCCGGCGAAAAAGTCCGTCTGCACGAGCTTTTTCTCTACTCCATGCTCAAAAGTGCCAACGATGCGGCGCACCTGATCGCCGAATATTTCGGCAACGGCGACAGCAACGAATTCATCAAACTGATGAACCGGAAAGCTGCCGCAATAAATATGACTTCAGCAAAATTCCACAACGCCAACGGATTGCCCATCTACGAGAAAAAAACGACCGATGCGCGTATGAATATTGCCAGCTGTCATGACATGGTTAAACTTATTGAGCGCATCTATGATTACCCCATGATCCTGCGCTACACTTCCTGCAGAGAGAAAAATTCCCGGCACGGCAATTTGCGCAACGGCAATCAACTGCTGGGCAAAGTCAAAGGCATGGAAGGTTTGAAAACCGGCTACACCAACGCTGCCGGACATTGCCTGGCATTCAGCTGCCGCCGGGGCAACCGGCGTCTGGCGGGGGTGGTTACCGGATTCAGCAAGCGGCAGAACTGCTTTGCCTTTACAGCTAAATTGCTGGAATGGGGATTTAAAAACTGAACGGCAAAGCCATCGCAGAACTGTTTTTGACCCATCTTCCGGCAATAAGATCGCATTATTTTGACTCATAAAGGTACATTTTTCCGGCAAAATTGCTGAAAAACCCCGCAAAATCATACAATTTTGCAATTAAATTGTAAAAAAACAGATATTTATACCGTTGAAAATTAGTCATTAGCATTTTCCGGGGCTATATTACGCTATGTATTATATTTGTTTAAATTCTAAAACCGGAGTGTGATCTATGATCCGTTTTCAATGCCCGCACTGTAGCGGCATTATTGCGTCGGAGACCTGGGAGCCGGGAGCCGCCACCGAGTGTGCCTATTGCTCCAAACCGGTCAACATGCCTTCCGAACGATTGGCACCCGGCATGATGCTGGGGGATTTTTTAATTATACGCAAGCATGGTGCAGGAGGCATGGGGATAGTTTACTTTGCCCACCAGCTCTCCCTTGACCGCCCCGCCGCAATCAAGGTGTTGAACGCCGAATTTGCCAAAGATACCGAATCGGTAAAAGCGTTTATCCGCGAAGCACGTTCTGCCGCCAAGCTCAACCACCCGAATATCGTGCAGGCCTACGCAGTAGGCGAAGAAGACGGGATCTTTTACTTTGCCATGGAGTTCATTGATGGCAAAACCATGAAAGAAGTATTGCAGGAAGAAAAGAAACTCGAGCCCCGGCGTGCGGCAACAGTCATCATGCACGCGGCAAACGCTCTGGATTGCGCATGGCGCGAACAGAAGATCATCCATCGGGACATAAAGCCCGATAACATCATGCAATGCAAGAACGACCGCATAAAACTGGCAGACTTGGGGCTCTCGGGAGTTTTTGGCGACGATGCCAACGATGAAAGCGAAGAAGTGGTCGGCACTCCGCAATATATAAGCCCTGAACAGCTGACCGGGGTGGTAACTGATACCCGCAGCGATATTTACAGCTTGGGAGCCACGTTCTATCACCTGATCACCGGTCAATTCCCTTACAACGGCGAAAATACCGATGAGATCGCCCGGCAGCATGTTTACGGCACTTTGACTCCCCCAAAAAGCGTAGATGGCAATATACCGCAAAAACTCAACGATATAATCGTAAAAATGATGGCAAAAAAGCCGGAAGAGCGTTATCAGAACTGCGCCGATCTTGCCAAAGACTTGAAGAGTTTTCTTGACAACAGCAATCAGCCAGCCGCCGGTTTGAGCGGCAGCAAACTGGGTTCTGCCCCGGCAGCCGGCGTTCAGCCCAAACTGGGCGGCGGACTTTCCGGCGCCGGAGCACAACCCAAGATCATAGTGCCTGCCAGCGGCAATAAGCTTTCGCTGAAAATCGCCGGGCAAAAAACCGAACCAACCCCGGAAGAAAAAAGCGAAAAACCAGCGGCCGAAGCTCCAGCAGCCGAAGCCCCCGCTGCCGAAGCGCCTGCTCCGGCAGTCAAGCCCACGATCAAACTTGGAGCAAAACCCGCAGTAAGCGAAAATGAGTCCACACTCAATTTGGCTATGAACCAGAAGCGAAGCGAAGCTGAACCGGAAAAACCGGCGCCCATAAAACTGAAAGTCGCCCCGGCGGCAGCTCCGGAACCCGCTCCGGAACCGGAAGTTGCGGAAGAAGCCGCCGCACCGGAAGCAGCCGTTCAAGAGCCACCGGCAGAAACGGTTGAAACAGCTGATGCTGCAGAAAATGCCGCCGCAGATCAAACTCCGGCAGAAGCCGTCGCAGCAGCTGAAGTTCCGACAGAAGAAGTTGCAGTTGATACGGCTGATAATGCCGAAGCAGAAAACAGCGAAACCGACACGCCGGAAGTCAGGAAAAAATCTTCCAAGTTGTGGTTGATACTCACTATCATCGTGCTGGTGCTTGCCGCCGGTGGTGGTGCTGCGTGGTACTTCCTCTTTGCCCAACAGGATAAAAAGGCTCCGGTCAAGCCAGCTGTGGAAGTAAAAACTCCGGCCAAACCGGCAGCCAAACCGGTGAAAAAAGTCGAAGTGGAGCCGGCTCCGGTCATTGCTCCGGTAATGACTACACCCAATACGCCAATATACAAAACTCCGGAAGCCAAGGTGGAAAAAGTTTCGCCTTTCATGCGGGAAGCCAGCAAGCTCGAAGATCTTTATCTGACCAACGAAGCAAGCTTTGTGCAGACCTGGAAACAGCGTTATAACAAACTCAAACCCGCCAATGCTGCCGAGAAAAAATTCTATAACTCGCTGGAAGAAAGCTTTATCACCGCCGACGAGCGGGTGTATGTAACGCCTTCGCGTCAGCCGTTGATCAAAGCTTATGAAGCCCAAGTGGCGTTGATCGCCAGACAGCAGGCCGCCAGAGAGTACCGCGAGCGCATAGCCAATGCCGAAAAAGAGGCGTTGGTGTTCTCCGAAGCGTCGGCAGAAAATTACGCGGCGGACTTGCCGCGCAAGATGGGCTTGCTGGATCATGCCATGATCACTGCTGCACGCAGCGGGCGTTCTGCCGATTGGCAGCGTTTCGAGAAAGCGCTGGAGTTGGCAAAAGCGGAGCCCCAGCGGGTCGCCGCCCGCACTGGTTTTGCCCAAGCTGCAGAAAAACTTGCCAAGTATGCCAAACGGCTGGAAGTTGTGGCTGAACAGGGTAAGTTTATCAGCGATCTGCTGATAAAAAATAAGCTTAAAGGCAAAGTTATCGAGCAGGAAAAATCCACCATTACCGTAACCTCGACCAACCGTTCGATGATCGTTCTGCTGGAAAAATTCAAACCGCAGGAAGTCAAACCCAAAGCCAAAGCTCCGGTCAAACCCAAGGCAGTATCTACAGCCAAAGCCAAAGGTAAGGCTCCGGCTAAAGGCAAGGCTGCCGCCAAAGCTCCGGCTAAAAAGAAAGCCCCCGCCAAAGCTAAAGCAAAGGCAAAACCCAAGATGGTTACCCCCAGACCCAAAACACACAAGATATCTTTGTTTGATAAAAACGTGCAGAAAGTCCGGGATTTCATGAAAATCGTGGAAACACCCCTCGGGCGCAGCGACCAGTACTTCTATTATATGCTTTATAACGGTAATCTGCAGAACGACCTTTCGGAAATAGCGCCGGATAAGTTCTGGCAGAAACAGGTCAATCAACTGGCCAAAAGATATTTTGCCCGGGTGCTGTTCCTGGCAACCGACCAACAGCTGCCGCAGCTGAAAAAGAGTTACGGTTCATGGCCGGCATTCAAAGAAGCATTGGAAGATTTCGAGAAAAAACATTGATTTGCATTTATGAAAATAGTTCATTTTTCTGACCCCCACGCCGGCGGCAGCGCCGAAGATTGGATGGCGTATTTCGATAAACGCTGGGTGGGAGTATTCAACTACCGCTTCCGCCGACGGTTCCGGCACGATTTGAAATTGCTGGAAAAAGCAGTCAGCTATATTCTGGCAGTCCGTCCCGATGCGGCAGTCTGCACGGGGGATCTGACCTCCACCGGTCAGCCGGGCGAATTTGAGCGTACGCTGGCAATATTGGAACCGCTGGTCAAGTCGGATATACCGCTGATTTACCTGCCGGGCAACCATGACTGCTATGTCAGGCGGCGCAAATGCGTTGAGGCAATGCACCATGCCGTAAGTTACCTCAACGGCGGAGAGTATGCATTTGACAAACTCCCGGCGGTGCGAACTATCGGCGGATTGGATTTTCTGATGCTCAACACCAGCCGGCCGTCGAACTTGCTCTGCTCATGGGGATTTGTCAGCAAAAGCGATGACCAATGGCTGCAGGATATTTGCCGGGAAGCCAAGTCCCGTCCCCGGATACTGGTAACTCATTACCCCATGTTCGAAGATCATCCGGTACTGCGGGTGCGGCACCGGCTTTTCGGTCAGAAAAACATACTAAAACTTATGCAGCAAAGCGCAATCGATCTTGCCTTGTGCGGCCATGTGCATAAGCCCTATTGCCGGGTCGATGCCAGCGGCAGGGGCGAAAATTGTGCCGGCAGCGTGACCCGCAACGGCGTCATAAGCGCCATTGATTACGACCCGGAAAAAAACAGTTTTTCTTTTGAAAGCATCGACCTTGCCGGGTGGAATGGGCATAAAGCATGAAAAGTCTGGTAAAACAAAGTCAGCTTTACTTCATATTCTCTTTTGTATTGCTGATAATCGCCGGCACACTGCTGCTGAAAATGCCGGTTTGTTACCGTGGTAATGAAGCATTATCGTGGAGCGATGCGGTATTTATGGCGACCAGCGCATCGTGCATAACCGGCTTGACCAGTGTGCCGATTTCGCAATTTACCCTTGTCGGGCAGATCATCATACTTTTGCTGGTGCAGATCGGCGGGATCGGCATTATGGGGCTTACAGCCTCCATCATATTATTTCTCGGCCGGGGCATGAGTTTTGGCAATACGATGATGATGTCAAACTTGAGTGATAATTTTTCGCTGCGCAATACCGAGGGTTTGCTCAAGATGATCATCAGCTACACCTTGCATATCGAAGCGATCGGAGCCATACTGCTGCTGGGAGCTTTTGCCTGGGAAGGCAAATTCAGCTTCTGGCAATGTTTGTACTACGGTATATTCCATGCAGTCGCCGGTTTTTGCAATGCCGGGTTCAGCCCCTTTGATGACAGTCTGCAAAGTTTCGGTCCGGCGATCAAACTTATTGTGGCATTTTTGATCGTCGCCGGCGGTATCGGTATTTATGTAATATATGACCTTATGCAGAGCGGGCGCAAAGTGGCGCTGCTCAAGATCCACACCCGGCTGGTGGTGATAAGCTCCGTTATATTGATCGTGCTGGGTACGCTTTTGATAAAGCTTTTTGAACATCTGGAAGGCAACGCACCCATAGCGTGGATCGATGCATTTTTTATGTCGGTATCGTCCCGTACCGCAGGATATGTTACGGTGCCATTGAGCGAACTTTCGCCCAACAGCATATCCATGATCATAATCTTTATGATGGTCGGTGCGGCGCCCGGTTCCACCGGCGGCGGCATGAAAGTTACCGTTGTGGGCGTAGCAGTGCTGGCGATCATCAACACCTTTCTGGGCAACCGGCGGGTGCTGCTCTTCCGGCGGGAGATAGCGATGGATAATATACTCAAATCATTTACTATAATCGTAACTTTTGTGCTGCTGGTGGCGGCGGGGGCGGCGGTGCTGTCGCCCATGCTTGCCAATACAGAACAGGCGGTGTGGTTCGAAGCGGCATCGGCATTGTCCACAACTGGTATGAGTATGGATGTAACAGGTGTATTGCCTGTTCCGGCAAAAATGCTTATCATGGCATTTATGTTTATCGGCAGGATCGGTCCGTTCACGATCTTCCTCTTTTTGCTTGACCGGGAAAAGATCAGCCGCATAAGTTACCCCGAAGAACGCATAATAATCGGTTGAAAATATAAGGAAAGGGTTTTTATGAAAGGAGCATACGCTGTTTTCGGAGCCGGATCATTCGGCAGCAAAGTAGCTTCAGAATTGAGCGACGCCGGCCATCAGGTAGTGGTGGTCGATTGCGACCGCGAAGCCGTAATGGCTATCCGGGAAAAAGTTACCGAAGCATTGGTAGCCGATGTAAGCAATCCCGATGTTATCCGGGAGCTTGACGTAAAGAAATTTGACGCCATCATCATGGGTATGAGTTCACATTTCGAAGATCTTATCCTGGCATTGACCCTGATCAAACAGGAAGGCGCCAAAAATATTTATGTAAAATCCAACAGCGCCATCCAGAAGCGTATCCTGCTGCGGTTGGGCGCCGATCATGTCATCCAGCCCGACCAGGATGTGGCAGAACGGCTCTGCGCCAAGTTGAGCATGAGCAAAATAAGCGATATGTTCGAGTTCAAAGGCTCCTTTATTGCCGAAGTTGGCATTCCGGAAAAAATGATCAACAAGACCATCCGTTCGCTGGATATACGCAATAAATACAACATAACAATATTGCTGGTAAAAAAGCCCGGACAGGAGATGACAACGGTTTGGGATCCCAACATGGTTTTGCAGTCCGAAGACCGGTTGGTGGTCATCGGATCAGAAAAAGCGATCATAGATGTATTTAAATAAGGGTTCCGGACTTGCAAAATGCACATTCCGGCGGTAAATTAACAGGAAACCATTTTTTTGTAAAAATTTAAAATAACGAGGTGACTATCGTGAGTGGCAATGTAAAAAGCGATCTTTATAAATCTGCAGGTGTGGATATTGACTTGGCCCAGAATCTTCTTGCCCAAGTAAAAGGCCGTATTTCGGCAACCCGGCGGCCGGAAATGCTCTCGCCCATCGGCGGTTTCGGCGGTCTGTTCCAGATCGATCTGGCCAAATACAAGCATCCGGTGATGGTGTCGAGCATCGACGGTGTAGGCACCAAGCTGATGATCGCAGCGATGATGCAGAAATATGACACTGTGGGTTTTGATATCGTGAACCATTGTATCAACGATATTTCCGTACAGGGCGCCGAACCGGTCTACTTTATGGACTACATTGGTATCGGCAAACTCCGCAGCCCGCTTTACGAAGAAGTCCTCGGCGGTATCGCCGACGCTTGCAAAGCAGCCAACTGTGCCGTTCTGGGCGGCGAAACAGCCGAAATGCCCGGTATGTACGGCGATGACTTTGACCTGGTGGGCGTGATCACCGGTATCGTGGAAAAAGATGAAATCATCACCGGCGAAAAGATCGCCCCCGGCCATGTGGCGATCGGGCTGGCATCCAACGGCTTGCACACCAACGGTTTCAGCCTTGCCCGCAAGATCGTGTTCGATATTTGCAATTATTCGGTGGATACCGTGCTGGACGAACTCAATGGCGAAAGCGTGGGCGAAGCATTGCTCAAGCCCCACATTTGCTACTATCCGGCGATCCGCGAAGCCCAGCAGAACAAGATCGCGCTGGACGGCATTGCCCACATCACCGGCGGTGGACTTTACGACAATGTACCGCGAATTCTGCCCGAAGGTATCGGTGTGGTCTTTGATAAAGTCAAGAGTCTGCCCATGCCGCCGATCTTCAAGCTGCTGGTGGAAAAAGGCAATGTAAGCCATCAGGAAGCCTACCGTGTCTTCAATATGGGCGTGGGTATGGTCTGGTTTGTACCCAAAGCTGACGAAGCCAAGGCATTGGAGATCGCCCGCAAAAACGGCTATATTGCCGAAACCGTGGGCTATGTGGAAACAAGCGACGTACCGGTAACGGTCGTGGAATGATCCAATCGGAGCAGAGATAATGTTAAAATCGGCATCCAGAAAAGTCCGGAAAATATTTGAACAACCGGTCAATAAAGCTATTGACACGGTAGCCGGGCTTTTTGCCAATGCCGATCAACTGACCGACGACGATAAAATATTGCTGGCACTTATCAAAGCGGTCTTGCCCACTGAACCGGCGGCAATGGAAAAATCCTTTGCCAAGATACGCAGTCATCTGGAAAAACGCTCGGTCAGTGATCGGCGGATCGAAAATTTGCAGACCTTTCTGCGGCAGGTGGCCCCCGGTACTCCGGAGTCGGCAACCGCAGTGCTTGCCAGGATGGACGAAGTCCACCGGAAAAGCTTTATAAATGATTTGCTGGCACTTTCGCTGGAGCAAGGCGAATACCGCAGCGAAGCAGTGGAGATCGTGCGCGCAACAGCGCTGCAAAGCGATATTGCAGACGAAGAGTTTGAAAATATGCTGCAAGCCATGCGCGATACTCACAACAGCCGGGTCAAGATAATCCGTTCCGGTACGGGCATCATACTGGCGTTGATCGTGATCGGGGTGTTTGCGCTGATCGCCACCTGGTTGAGTTCGCTGCTTTTCGGGTTGGCACTGGCATACATCTTTTTGCCGCTGGAACAGTATTTTGAGCGCAGATTGCGCCGTCCGCCGGGGAAAATCGCCCGTTTTCTCGGATGCCTGAATCCCTTTGCCAGATGGCGCAAAAGCTTGCAGCGTCAGGATAAATTTGAACTTTCTGCCGAGGAGATCAAGCGGCGCGAAGAACAGGCTCTGACCACCAAAGCAACTACTTTGACTGTCTCTTGCGTGGTCTTTGGCTGTTTGCTGCTGCTGCTGGGGGTGATACTGCTGTTGAACAACTATGTGGGCAATCTGCGCAGCAAACTGAATGCGCCGGCAACTCCGACTCAAACAGTTCAGCAAACTCAATCGCCAACAGCGGGCAAAACCGCTTATACGGCAATAACAGCTCCTGCCGGAGAAAAGCCCGCAGTTTCAGCAGCCGCCCCCGCCAGACAATCGTGGTGGGCAGGCGTAAAACAAAGCGTCCGCAAATGGGGTTGGGTGCAGCGCATGTGGCCGGAAAAACCGGCGGTTGAAGCTAAACCGGCGAAAAAGCAGAGTGCGCTGGGCGAAACTATCAGCAACAAACTTATAAAAGTGCTGGATAATTTGAAACAGCGTTTTCAGAAACTGCCCCTGATACAGGGTATATTGAATGAACTCTCCAACTATCTGGCAGAAGGCAAGGCAGAAAAACAGCTGACCGATCTGGTACTGAAAAAATCCGGAGGGGTGTTTGCATTTCTCACCAAATTTGTGACGATGTTTGCCACATTTCTGCTGAATATCCTGCTGACGTTCTTCTTCTTTTCGCTGCTGCTGGGCAAACTGGCGGGCTTTGTAAAATCCCGGGATAATGACGAAAAAAATAATCGCAATCCCCAGCCTACCAGTTATCTGGTCAGGACGATCTTCAACGGCAAATGGCTGCCCAAGATGTCCGAAGAAAATTTGCAGGAAGGCGACCGCATTGTCAACGAAGTAATCAATAAACTGCGGATCTGGCTGCGGGGCTATATGACTATGGTGGCGATCGACTACTGCGTTTATACTACAGTATTTACGCTGCTTAAAGTACCTTACGCCCCCATTCTTGGTGCCGTGGCGGCTGTCGGCATACTGCTGCCCTACATCGGGCCGGTATCCAGCGCATTGCTGACGGTTCTGGTGACTCTGGCGGTGGGCGGAGCGAATGTATCGGTCGTGCAGATCGCGGGGATCATCGGCATATACCTTTTGCACAACGGCATTATCGAACAATTCTTTATATACCCCATGGTCATCGGAGAATCCCTGGGGCTGACCACGCTGGAAACGATCATCGTCGTACTGCTGGGGGGGATTCTCGCCGGCATACCGGGCATGATCTTTGCTCTGCCGGCAGCCTCGGTAATAAAATATCTGGTGCCGCAAATCTACCGTTGCTGGAAATAGGAGAAATTATGAAAAAATCGATTTTTACACTTGCCGCTGCAATTTCTGTCATACTCGCCGCCGGCGGCTGCGGCCTGACAAGCCAGTTCGATAACTTCGAAAATTCTGCAAAATTGCGTGTGGGCATGACCAAAGCCCAGGTCCGTGAAATCATGGGCGAGCCGCTGGATGCAGTATTTGCCAAGCCGGATGTCTGGTATTATTATATAGAAACCCGCTGGCACGACGGGCAGGAAACTATTGATGAATGTATGCCCGTGGTGTTCAAAAAAGGCAAACTTGCCGGTTGGGGCAACGATTATTACAAGCAGGAAAAATTGCTGAAAAAGCAATACGAACGCCCTGCCATTGAAGGATTGAAGTAAAGCGCAACAGAAAAAGCCGCTGTTGCAAAACTGTTTTGCGGGGAAGAAAACTTTTTGAAAAAAGGTCCTCTCCCCCACAATATCCAGCCATAGCCTTGGGGGGCGACGGCCTCCTATTATCCTAAAAACTTTCACCGGGAATGCTTTTATCACAAGCGACAAAAGCATTCCCAATATCTTTTATATAAAAGATATACAACGTTTTACCTGCGATAAATTTTACATTGTTGTATAAATTCAAACTTGCTGATTTTTTCGACAGCAAATAAAAATTTATGCAAAAAACAGGGTCGTTGCAACCTTTTACGAGTTTTTGCCACAGCGGCTTTTTGGTTTAAGTCAAACAGTACTCAAATCCATGATTTCATCTTCGGTCAGAACCGAGTCAAATCCCATCGCCCAGCTGACAGTATGCCGGGCAGTCCGTTCAAGTGTTGTATTGGCGCACACACTCATCGTCGGGTGCAAACCGCACTGATCATCCGCAGCAGAGTACCATTTGGGGGCGGTTCCCGATGTTACCCAGTTCGATGAACCGACCAGGTTGCCGTTGAAAAATAATTTAAGCTGGCTTATATCATTTTCTGTTTCGGCGGCAGGAATGAACTGCATGGCAAAAACATTGAAGCGGTCAAATAACTCGCTCCGCGGTATGTTTTTTACATATACACTGAATGAGCGTGGTGATGAACCATAATACAATATAACATTGCACGTTATATACGGATAATATTTCTTTAAGGAATAATCCCATACTGCAAGATGGAAGCATTGGTACTTGACTCCGGGGTGAGTCGGCGAAGTACTCTGATACACATAGCCGTTTTTCCAGTAAGATGCCACCCCCTGGGCAATAATGTCATAACCGAAACCAGCCATATCCCGGTACGATGTACTGGTTATATCCGGCGCATATTGCAGCGGGCAATAAGCTTTGGCAATAAAAGTTTTGCCTCCGGTGCCCGGAGTGTTGCGATAATCCAGCTGGGTGAAAATGCCGGATAATTTTTCATCTTCGTCAATAGTAAAACCTTGCGGAGTACGTTTGACATTTTCAAAAACCAATATGCCATTTTGTTTTGCCCAACTGCCGCTTGAGCTGGAGCCGGGGACAGGATGTATCTGCGAATTACTTTTTATGGGATTTATCATGGAGCCGCCGCCCCATGGCACAACGGCAAAAGCACAGTCAGAACGTCTTGCGGCAGCTGTGATTTTTTGCATTTCCAGAGAGATCATAGCCATTTACGCCACCTGCCAATCAGCTGCAATTACGGTTCCGGCAAAAGTATCGCGGGCATCATCGACTTTCCGTACGATAGAAACAGTTCCGGAAACGGTTTTAGTCAATTTCAGCGAACGCTTTACCAATTCCGGTGTTACCGGCAAGACAAAAGTATTGTCGCCGCATTGCAGAACGATATTGCCGGGAGTTTCTTCGGCATCGAGCTGACAAATCCACAAATCCACCAGCGAAATATTCACGGCAGTATAACCGGCAGATGTAATGGAATTATCTGCATCCAGATAGCAGACCGTATCATAAACATCATGATAATAAACATGATCGACCACCGGCGTATAAGCCTGAATAGTGGAAATGGTGCTGCCGCCATTTCTGCCGCCCAGACCTTCGGAGAAAAAAGTTGCTTTGTCGTCTTTGACAATTTTTATTACCCGCTGCCCGGCGGCAACTTCGGTTACCGGGATCGTGATCTTATTTGATAAATTGATGTCGCTCATAATGTTTCATCCTTTCTAAAATGCAATTTCACTCAAGCCCACCGGCAATGGTTACTTGCAAAGTAGTATCTTGAGAATAGACTTTGCCGACTTCGGGAGTAACGCCGGAAATCGGCATATTTTCAAAGAGTGTTGCGCTGGTTTCCCACGCAGAAGTATCTTTATTCTGAATAAGCAAACGCCCGCTCCAGCTGCCGGCAGAAGCTTCGCCGGCGGGTGCTGCGGCGGCGGAAAATACCGGGGCTGGCACCAGTCCGCAGGGACCGGTGACCCAGCTGTAAGAATTGAAGTCGCTTTCCGAAAATGGTGCAGGTGTATCCACACCATCTTTGGTCATTTGCATATAAAAATAACAAGTATGACTGCTGCCGTGCTTGTTTATATAAATGGAATGTGCCATGCCGTCATCATCCGCATCGACATCTGCGGCAAATTCGCTGTGACTGACAAGTACATTGCCTTCTTCATTGATCCAGGCAAAACCGCAATCGGCGGCTACAAGTTCAATGGTGTTGCCGCACATGGCATAAGTACCGTTGAGTGCAGTTTCGCCGCAATCGGCAAGCCGGATAATTTCGGCAACGCCATAGTAACTGTCGCGGACGCCATAACGTGCTTTATAAGCATAAAAAGAAGGCATATTGCCATATTCGTAATCCTCGTCGGGATTGGTGCCGTAGACCACGCCCCAGAATTCATCAAACCAATTTGTCCAGATATTATCCAGCTCCATGGTGGGCGTACTGAACAAAACACTCTCGCCGCTGTCGCAAAGTACAATATTCCCCTTGGTAGGGTCGGTTTCGGAAACTTTTACCCGCAGTTTATGCTGAAGATCGTTTTTTTGATAAACTTTATCCGCATCAGCTGCCGCGGAATCGGCAAGGTGGTAAATACCGCAACATGCCGGATCAGCTACATCCATTTGCAAAAGCGTGATGACATGATCTTCCAGAGCAGCTCCGGCAGCCGGTGGAACAACTGCTGCACATTCGTAAAGCCTCAAAGCGCCATATTCCGGTTCGATCATACAACTGCGGACAATGGTCAATTCATCCACCGCTTCCGGCTCGCCCTTATCCACCGGACTGCTGCCGGTAAGATCCATTGCCTGATACATGCCGTCAGTATTTATATAACCATGCTCAACTGTTATGTCGGCACCCAGCTTGAGATCATTGACCGCATCGGTCATTTCGGCGAGCGTCAAAGGTCCGGCGACTCCGGTTTTATTCTGAACGGCAGCCGAAAGCGCGGCAAGTACAGATTTTACGCTCATGATCACCACTCCCCGTTGATTATGGCATTATCGATGTAATCTTTCAATCCGGCTACATCTTCATCGGTCCAATAATCCACTCCGCGTACCGGCGAAGCGCCCGGCTCTCCCGGTTCACCAGGAGCCCCCTGCGGTCCGGTGGGCAGATCAAAAACAAAATGCATGGTGGAAACGTTTTTTTCAGTAGTAATGCTGACTTCGGCAGCGGCAGGAGTTCCGGCGGGCAGCGTAGTGATCTCTACTTGCGGCGGAGCAAAAGAAAAAGATTGCTGATAAGCTTCCAGCAGCTGATCGATCTCTTTTCTGGTGTAATAACTCTGCAGAGGCTGCGGCGGATTGCCTTCGATATTCAAGCGGGCGTCAGCCAGCGCAGTAAAGCGGACCAGCCGGGTATAATATTCATCACCCGGCAGCTTGAAAGATATATCGATCAGACAAGGTGTATTGCTGGCAGTGACCCGCTGGCAATACTCCCGGGTGTAAGTATCGATAACAAATTTGACTGACTGCCGGTTTTCTGCCAAAGTACCGTAAGCGATAAACATGACTACCGGATTTTTTTCGCAAACATCTCCGGTAATAACAAATTCCGCATTTTCCGGCAGCGTATAAAGCTCTTTATCCCGGATAAATGCAAATTCAAACTCCTGTTTTTGCGCCTCCACCAAATGAAGGAGCTGTTGGGATTTTCGTCCGGCGGGAGTTACAGTTTCGCCGGCGGCAAGATCAATAAAATACATTCTTCATCCTCCTTTGACACGATGAGTGTTGCTTGTGCATGCTGCTGAAAAGCATGATCACGATAGGAGGATTTTGTCAACGGCAAACAAGATAAATTATTTAATATCAAAGAGTTGATAAGGTTTATTCAACAGTGGGCTGTTCCACCGGCTGCAAAGCGGGCTCCTGAACAGCTTTTTTCTGTTTTTTCAATTCGCGGGTCATCCAGCGGGAATCCCGCAGAGTAAGGAAGCTGTAAATATAAAGCAGCGCCAGCATCATGGGGCAGAACGCCCCGTAAATAAATGCCCAAACCGCTTTACGGATATTGGTATGCCGTGAATAAATGATTGCCGGGATAGATGCCCAGCTCAAAGAGAGCAGCGCGTTGGCAGCCAGAAAAATGACCGGATTTTTAGCACCGTAAAAAAGCATGTAAAAAAATGAAGGAATAAAGAAAAACGGCAGTATCAAATTCTGGGTAAGCGCCACCCAGTAGGCGATCAAAACCCAGCTGCGCACGTTGCGGGGCGGAAAGTTTTTGAACGCAAATTTAGTCATCATCAAATTTTCCCGGATATCCCCGCGGGTCCAGCGCAGCAACATCTTGCATGCCCCCACAACAGTACGCGGCACACAGGTAGTCGCCTGGGCTGTACTCTGGTGAACGATCTTGTAATTACTGCGCAAGATCAATGTGGCAAGCGCCCGGTCTTCGCCAATTCTGGCGGGTCTGCCCATAAAGGTCTGATTGAGCCACTCATCAATGACCGGCAGCAAAGCACTTTTGCGGTAGGCGCTCAACGCCCCGGGGGTGCAAAGCACCAGCGAAGTAACGCTTTGTGCCGCCCGCAGAAATTCGCAGCCGAATACCAGCAACACATCCAACAGTGACGTAATAAAACTCTGCTCCGGAGTCTTTACCCGTATGGCTCCGGCAACCGCACCGATAGCCGGATTTGCCATCGGTGTCACCAGCGCCCGCAGAGTATTGGTTTTCACCGAAGAATCGCTGTCCACCGTAACGATCACTTCGCCCCGGGCGGCTTTCACGCCAATATAAATAGCATGTTTTTTACCTTTGTTTTCCGGTAAATTTATGGTCACGACCTGACTGGGTGAGTAATTGGCGCCGCGGCAGATGTAATCCCAGGTATTGTCCTGGGAGCCGTCATTGATGGCGATGATTTCCAGCTTATCTGCCGGATAATCGCTGTAAAGCAGACTTTTGATGGTCCGCTCGACGTAGGCTCCTTCGTTATAAGCCGGCACGATCACGGTGCAGACCGGCAGTTTTTCATCATCTTCTTCGATTTTGACCGGGCGGTAGAAACAGCAGAGTATGCCGGTAGCCAGCAAGTACAGATAGGTCACCCCCATTACACAAACCGCCCCTGCCGACAATTCAGGCTGCAGCGAATTGCGGTAAAAAACCAGCAACTGCGGATCCCTGGCTGCCAACAAGCCGAGGATTGCCAGATAGACCACCAGCAATCCCCACAAAATAGCATCCCGTCTTCTCGGGTGTTTGAAAAAAGCGTAACATAGGGTTTCTGTTATTTAATAAATAAAATCGTCCATTAATATACAGCGTCCCGGCAACTATTACAAGTCAACAACCCAAATTAAAGCAGTTTTTTACCGGATTGAACATTTTTTCTGAAAAAAACTCCAGTTAAAAATCATTGAGCAGCGGGCGAAAGCAATTTTTTGCTGACAACAGATCTGGAAATCAAAAAATCAAGTATCGCTTTTTTATATGCACAGGAACTGTTTTTCCGGTGCAAAAGCAAATATTTTACAACCAGCGGATAGCGCCCGGATAAGATGCTTTTTTTATCGGGATAAACGCCGTTGATTTTCAAAACTTTATGATCGCCGGCATTTCCGGAGGCAAGCTCATATGAACCGAAAACGATCACACCTTTCTGCATTTTCAACAGCGCGGCAGCACCGTTTTTTCCTCCGCAATCGATAAAACCGGGAGCGATCTCATTCAGCACTTGTTTTTCTGCGGCAAAAAGATTTTGCTTCATGACCAGCGTTTTGAATGCCCGCAACACGCCCTGCTCCCCGGCGCATCCGGCGTAATAAAGTTTGGCATTTGCGCCGCCCAGCCGCTGCCAGTTGCCGACCTTGCCGCTGTAAATACGCTGCAGATCACTTACTGAAATATCCTCCAATGGATTATCTTTGCTGACCAGGACCACCACCGGCAGCAAGGCAAAAACGTCCGCATTTACGCTTTTTTCATCCACCGGGCAGAAGCTTTCGGCAACAGCCGGAACGCCGGATGATTTACTGCTCCACTCGCCGGGCAGCATATTTTCTATGACAGCATCACGATTTCCCGCCAGCTGCAAAAGTTTTTCAACATGGCCGATGCCGAAAAACTTCTGCAGCTCCATATTGCCGCCGGAGAGGTCGGCTATATACAAGACCTCATCTGCCCTGCCTGTCCAGAGGGTCAGCAGCAAAAAAAGCATCAAAAATAATTTATCCATAAATTTGCATATTTCTCCCGGATTTAAAAAAAAATCACCAACCGATAATATAAATTTAACCCCCAGTTGCCGGCTTGTCAAATTTTTTCTGCTCCAGCAATAAGTTTACGATTGAAAATCCGTGAAAAACCAGATAAAAAAGGATGGCGGCAAAGATTGAACACTTGCAAAAAACACATAAAAGAATTATATTAAATTATGTATTTACACATACACTTAACTTGAGGAGAGCCAACCCTATGGAAAAAATCAAAGCATGTCTGGATAAGATCGCCCCGGAACCGGGCAATCTTATCCGCGGACTGCAAGCTATTCAAACCAGTGCCGGATATGTTTCTGACGAAGCGATCAAAGTTGCGGCAGACTACTTTAAGGTAGCTCCGGTGGAAATCGAAGGGGTGTTGAGTTTTTACGCCCAGTTCAAAAGAGTCAAACCCGGCAAATATACAGTTGCAGTCTGCGACGGAACGGCATGTCATATCAAAGGTTCGCCGCTTATTATGGAGTGGTTGAGCGATGCTCTGAAGATCCGCCCCGGCGAAACCGATGCCGAAGGCAATTTTACTATCGAAAAAGTATCCTGCCTGGGGTGCTGCAGTCTGGCACCGGTAATGGCGGTCAACGGCACAGTTTACGGTAAACTTGACCGCAAAAAGGTCATCCGCATCCTCAAGGAGTATCAGAACAAATGATCAACGAAAATATTGCAGAGATCCGGCTGGGTACTGCCAGCTGCGGTATAGCCTCCGGTGCCGGAGCGGTGTTGGAAAAAATGCAAGCCATGGCTGGTGATTTTGCCATTACCGAAGTGGGCTGCGTAGGCTGCTGTTACGCCGAACCCCTTGCTGAAGTCATCACCAAAGACGGTCAGTCGATATTTTACGGCAATCTGACTGCCGATGAAAAATGCCTTGCCAACATCTTTGCCTTGAGCGAAGAAGGCAGATTTGTCGAACCCGAAGCCCGCAAGCAGAAAACTCTGCCCAAAGTGCTGAAACTTGCCGGACGCATCAATCCCGTGAGTATCGAAGCATATAAAGCTGTGGGCGGCTACGAAGCACTTGCCAAAGCTCAAGCCATGAGCCCCGAAGCCATTGTCAACGCCATCAAAGCCTCCGGCTTGCGCGGTCGCGGGGGCGGCGGCTTTCCTACCGGCATGAAGTGGGGATTTCTGGCTGCCAAAGATTCGGCGGAAAAAATCATTATCTGCAACGCCGACGAAGGCGACCCCGGGGCATTCATGGACCGCTCGCTGATGGAAAGCGTGCCCCATCAGGTTTTGGAAGGTATGCTTATTGCCGCAGCGGCCACCGGAGCCACCAAGCTCTTTATCTACTGCCGAGCCGAATACCCCATGGCGATCAAAAATCTCAAGATCGCTATTGAACAGATCAAAGCCAACCAGCTCAATATCGTTCACGGCAGAGAGTTGGAAATCATCATCAAAGAGGGTGCCGGAGCTTTTGTCTGCGGCGAAGAAACCGCCCTTATCGCCTCGCTGGAAGGCAAACGTGGCACTCCCCGCTTCCGCCCGCCCTTCCCCACCGACAGCGGTTACCATGAATTGCCCACCATGATCAACAATGTGGAAACTTTCGGCAATGTACCTTGCATCATTGCCGAAGGTGCCGAAGCCTACGCTTCCATCGGTACTGCTAACAGCAAAGGCACCAAGATTTTTGCTCTGGCAGGGGATTTGAAATACCCCGGCCTGGTGGAAGTACCTATGGGGATAACTTTGCGGGAAATCGTTTTTGAGATCGGCGGAGCTGATCCGGAACATGTTAAAGCCGTGCAGACCGGCGGGCCTTCCGGCGGCTGTATACCCGTGGAACTTTTCGATACTCCCGTAGATTACGACAGCTTGCGCAGTCTGGGTGCCATTATGGGTTCCGGCGGTATGATCGTTATCGGCAAAAACCGCTGTATGGTGGAAACCGCCCGTTACTTCCTGGACTTCACCCGTCGGGAATCCTGCGGCAAATGCACCTTCTGCCGGGTAGGTACAGCCCGTATGTTTGAAACATTGGAACGCATCACCCAGGGCGAAGGAACGCTGGAAGATATCGATTTTCTGGAAACGCTGGGCAATCAGGTACGCAAAGGTTCCCTCTGCGGATTGGGTCAAACTGCCCCCAACCCGGTGCTGGCTACATTGCGGTATTTCAAAAACGAATACCTTGACCATGTGGAAAAACACACCTGCACAGCTTTGGAATGTAACGCATTGGTCAAGGTCAAGCTGGATCAGAGCAAGTGCGTAAAGTGCAAACTCTGCATCAAGACCTGTCCCACCGGAGCTATCGGCGAGGATTTTGTTATTGATCCGGCAAAATGCACCCGCTGCAACAGCTGTATAGAAATCTGCCCCAAAAAGGCGATCAGCCGCCACCCCAACGATTGAAAGTTAAGGTAAAAATATGAGCAATTCTGCTGAAAATACTTTTGAGTTTATCCTTGACGGCAAGACCGTTCAAGCCAAGGTTGGAGAAACCGTGCTTGAAGTGGCGCGCCGGGAAGGTATCACCATACCCAGTTTGTGCTTTAACGGCAAAGTATCCCACACCACCAGCTGTTTTGTCTGCGTGGTCAAAGATTGCAAGACCGGCAAATTCCTGCCCTCCTGTGCCGCCCGTCCGGCGCCGGGTCAGGAAATCGACGCTTCCGGCGAAGAAGTCAAATCCATGCGTAAGACCGCTCTGGAACTGTTGTTGAGCGAACACTCCGGCGACTGCGAAGCACCTTGCACCATGGCTTGCCCCGCCCACGCCGCCGTAGAAGAATATGTGCGTGCCGGTAAAGAAGGCAACTGGCTGGAAGCGTTGAAAATCATCAAAGAACGCATTCCGTTGCCCATGAGTATCGGTCGGGTCTGTCCCCGGTTCTGCGAAAAAGAGTGCCGCAAAAATCTTTACGGCAAAGCGGTTTCCATCAACGATTTCAAGCGTTACGCTGCGGATTTGTATTATCGGGAATATGTGGAAACGCTGCCGCCGGAAACCGGCAAAAAGGTCGCTATCGTCGGTGCCGGTCCCGCCGGGTTGAGTGCGGCATACTTCCTCCGCCGAATGGGTGTGGCGGTCAAAGTTTTTGACCAGATGCCCGAGGCTGGCGGCATGATCCGTTACGGCATACCCGAATACCGTCTGCCCAAACGCGATGTGCTGGATGTGGAATTGGCACACTTCAAAAAGCTGGGTGTGGAATTTGAATTCAACGCCAAACTGGGCGAAAATCTGGATATCGAAACTCTGAAAAAAGAATTTGATGCCGTGGGTATTGCCGTGGGCTGCTGGAAATCATCCGGCATCCGCTGCGAAGGCGAAGAACTTGCCACCGCCGGTATCGACTTTTTGCGGGATAATATCCTCAAAGATTGCAAAGCAGCCAACCCCGGCAAAACCATCGTTATCGGCGGAGGTAATACCGCCATGGACTGCGTGCGTACAGCAGTGCGGCTGGGCGCGGAAGAGGTGAGCTGTTTCTACCGCCGTACCGAAAATGAGATGCCCGCAGAAAAAATCGAGATCCACGAAGCCAAAGAAGAAGGCGTAAACTTTGAATTTCTGGTTGCGCCGGTCAAACTGCGCAAAGAAAACGGCAAACTGGTTCTGACCTGCCAGCGTATGGTTCTGGGCGAACCGGATGCTTCCGGCCGCCGCCGTCCGGTGCCCCAAGCAGGCAGCGAATTCGATACCGTGGCCGATACCGTGATCGCCGCCGTGGGGCAGAGTACGATCATGCCCGCCGGAGTCAAGGTCAACAAATACGGTTACGCCGAAGTTTCTGCCGGTAATCTGGTGGAAGATAATGTATTCAGTGCCGGGGATTGCGTTTCCGGAGCCGCAACCGTGGTGGAAGCGGTCGCCGGCGGCAGGATCATGGCTTTGGGTATGCAAGCTTTGTTCGAAGGCAAACCCTATGCCGAAGAATACAAGATCAATGTATCCCGCGGGGCATGGCGCAGTATGAGCACTGACGATGTGGTCAAAATCAGCGACAGCGTTTCCGATTCCGAACGCGCCCAACTTCCCCTGATAAGTTTGGAAGAACGCAAAACCACCTTCAAAGAAGTGGCCGGCACCATGAGCGCCGAAACACTGCAAGCCGAAGGCAAACGCTGCATTGAGTGCTCCTGTACCGACAAGCACGATTGCCGCCTGAAAAAGAGTGCTGAACTTTGCGGAGCCTGCCCCACCGCCATCTGCGGAGCAAAAAATGCCAAACGCATCGACACCCGGCACCCGGAAATCTTGCAGGATACCGGCAAATGCATCAAGTGCGGTATTTGCGTAAAGACTTGCAAAGAGATCATCGGCAAAACATTGTTGAGTGCCCAGAACCGTGGTTTCCTGACCACCATCGGAACCGCATTCAACGCCGGACTGCCCACCAGCTGCGCCGAGTGCGGAGCATGTATCAACGCATGCCCCACCGGAGCATTGGATTGGAAAGACAAGAGCCGCCGGAAAATATAATTTGGCAAAACAGCTGCTGTTGTTTGCCGACAGCATACGCGGCACAAACCGCTGATGGCGGTTTGTTGCCGCTTGATGTATTTCTGCAAGTCCGGGTCAGCGAGCTGCAACAATATACAGCAAGGAGCGCCGGTTGAAAGGGGGATGTTGAATTTATGAATAATCCAAGTATACCACTCTATCAGCAAATCTGCCGTGATCTGGCGCGCCGCATAACCGGTGGCGAACTGCCGGCGCACACCCAACTGCCCTCTATGGATCTGCTGGCAGAAAAATACCAATGCAGCAATATCGTCGTCCGTCAGGCACTGAAGCTGGCGAGTGATTGCGGTTTGATCACCACCCGTCAGGGCAGATGCTCCATAGTCAGGGAATGGCATCGTTACCGCGGCGGCAAAGTCAAAAATCTGCGCATAGCCATTTTGCAGTCGGGTCTCCGGGAAGATTGCGCCTTTGATTACGCCAGCGGGCCGTGCAGTTGGCTCTTTCAGAACCACACGGTCAACTGCTTGCAGGCCCACGGCCACGCCGCGATATTGCAGTCATGCAAATTCGATTACCGCAAGATGCTGCAAAATGTGGACGGCGCGATAACACTCACCCACCCGGCAAGCTTGCCCTACCCGTTGGAAGTACCCCATTGTTACCTGTATTACGGCAGCAGATTGCCCTTGCCGAAAAACGACGCAGTATATTTCAGCAGCCGCCTGGCATACCGGCAGCTGGCGACCCGTTTTGCGGCAAACAATGTCAAAGCCGTGTTGCTGATAATGGCGGGAAAGACCCCATACTGCTGGCAAAATTTGACCTGTCGTATCGCCTTTGAAGAGCAGTTCAGCAAAGGCATGGTGCCGGAAGCGGTAAAATTGCTTGCGCCCGAAAGTTTTTTTGCAGAGATCACCGGCGAAGTGACCCGTTCTCTGAAAAAGCTGCGCAAGTTCGGCCCGGTGGCAGTTATCACCAACGGCGATTTGCTGGCATATCAGGCGGTGGATGCGGCAAAAAGCCTGAATATGCGCCTCCGGAAAGATATTTTTGTTATCGGCGAAAGCGATCTGCCGGAAAGCGCCCGCACCACGCCGCCTTTGACCGTTATCCAAACCGATTTTGCCGCCGCTGCCCGGGAGTTGTGCAAAATGAGTATAAATGCCATAATCCAGTCAGGAACTCCCCAAAAAAACGTGGCAATAAACTCCACTGTTTCCATAAGAAAAACATGATTTAAATAGATAAAAATAAGACAATTACAAATATGTTTGTATACTTATGGAGTTAAAATCACAAAAAAATGTTGTTTCAACACTTGATTTTTACTGATTTATATAGTATAATGTATGGTGTCAGAAAAAAATGTTGCGCCTGCAATAAGGTATATTTCCACAGATTACGCCGCATAATATGCATTATGTTAAGCGGCAGAACAGCTGCAACATTTTATCGTGCAACAAGTTATTATTTTTTATAAATAAAAAAACGGAGGGAGAAAATGAGTTTGTCCAAACTTTCAAGCTCAAGCACTTCACATAATGCATTTTATGCGACTTTGAGTGCATTTTCCGGGGCAAAAAGCCTCGCTGTATTGGCTTTTGCATTTCTTTTGACCGCCGGCAGTTTGTCGGCGGCTGATTTTTTTAAAAATGATGTATTCAGCGATCTGCCCAAAGATAAACTCTATCCCCAGGGGGTGACGGTTATAACCGTATGGCAAATGCATCGAATCCCTACCAGTACCTTGCGTTGTCAAGTGACGGATATCCGATGATGTTGACCGAGTATGCTCCTGAGGATAT
>JAFVQX010000132.1 GCA_017504585.1 Lentisphaeria bacterium | reverse complement strand
GCCCAACTCTCTTCCAAGTTTATCGAACATGTTTCCGATACCTACATCGAGAGTCTCACCGAAAATACGGTATCTTCCGTTGTTGAATGCGATGATCTGTGTGTTTCCGCCTGATGCGTACAGAAGTGCAGGATCATGACAGCCTGTCACGGCCCTTCCGATCTCGATATGCGCTATGTGCCGCCAGAATGTTGGCGGTTTCGCCATGACGGGTGTGTACACCGCCATTGTAGATCTGACCGCCGTCTATACCGGCAGAAATCGCATACATCTGATCTTTCAATCCGTTTTTCCGCAAAGAGTCTGCCACCATTATCATTTGTGAAGGATCGCAATCATTCTTGGCTGAGGCTTTCAAACTGGTTGTCTTCCAACCAAAACCGGATTGCGAGAGGTTGAAATATACCATACTGGAACCTTTAATGCGGAATCCGTAAGTATAGGTGTAACTGTCTGAAGTACTTTGCCAGCTCGGGCAATAGAGTGTTTTATCCTTGTCGCCGGAAAGATACCCCAAATCGTAAAGGTGCTTACCCCATCTGCCGCTGGATGCAGCTAAACCGGTTGCGCAGAAAGTCCACCCGTCGTTATCATCGGAATAAGTAAGAATTACCACACCAACCTGTTTAAGATTTGCCGAACAGTTTGCAGATCTTGCCCGTTCCCGAGCGGCAGAAAGAGCCGGCAGCAGCATTGCCGCCAGAATGGCGATGATGGCGATTACCACGAGGAGTTCTATTAAGGTGAAGCTGTACAGCTTCACCTGCCCATGGGCAGGTGAAAAAGAACCTCTCTCTGCCTTATTCTTTTTCAATACATTCCGCATACGGTTACAGCAGAGATGAGAAGGATTTACCAGCAGTTCGATCAGCGTAAATCTGGCTTTACAATTCATTTTTTTGTTTCCTCCAAGTTAAAATTTAACTAACAAATTTAAAATGGGTTGTTAATATTTCTTTCAGACAAAAATTTCATCTATCACTGATGGATCTTTGCCGATCATTTCCATATATCTTGCCAGCAAGCGGCGGGTGGAACCCCATTCGGTATTGGGGCTCATGCAAGTAAAGTAATCGTAGGTGATGATCCGCTTGACCCAGGGCGATGCCTCTGCAAGTTTCATATACATCGTGCGGTAGTCGCTCTGGCGGTATACTCCTTTGGGTTCGCCGTGCCCCGGGAAGGGCCGCTGGAAGGACTCAAGATTGCTCCACAGCTCAATGCCGCACTCATCAAAAAGTTTGCCCATCTTGCTGAACCATTCGGCGTAACCGTTGCTCTGGATCTCGCCATAGCTGCAAGCCGGGGCGGCGAACCAATCCTGCGGGGCGCAGTAATCCAGCACTCCGGCAAGATCTTCATAAAAATATCTCCGGTAAATATCCACCCATTGATCGGCGGTGTAATGCGAAGAATAATCGCCCAGCACCCCGTTGATGATGGGGCTGATAAAGGTCTTTTTTTCCGGCCAGTTGGCTTTCATATATTTAAGAGTTTCCCGGGCTATATCCAGAAAATTGAAGTGCCACGGCAACGCTTCCAGCGACGCATACAACCCCTTGAAGCATTTGTAATGCTCATATTTGGGTACGGTGCGGTCGTAATAGCGTTTGGTATCGTCGATTTCTTTCTGCCAGTCGCCTTTGTGGAGATTGCTTATGCTGACCGGGCCGCCCAGATAGACGCTCATATCATACTTTTCGCCCAGCCGGAACGCCATATCCAGCAAATTGTCGTCTTCTTCCCAAGTCGTGGAACGGGGATCTTCTGCCGAAAGACATACCCCGTTTTGTTCAAATTCGGTACGGATAATGAAAAGCTGATCCATGCCCAGAACTTTCAGCATCTGAAAATCCTGCTCCCACTCTTTCAAACCGTTGTTGGTGATCCCGGTATCAGGTACCAACATATTGATAAAAGTCCCTGTGATAGGTTTTAATTCCACATTTTTAAGCATTTTCACCTCTGCGGTTATTTTTTATCGATCTATATTGCCATTGAGCCACAGCACCGAGTCGCGGGCTTCCACGGTAACAATTTGACCTTCCAGCTCAAAACTCACAGCTTCGTGGGCGCGGTTGAAAATAAAATACCCCGTCCGGCTGCCGTCAGAAAGCTTGCGGACGGCAACGCTTTCAGGCAGCTGCGGCAACCCGATATAATCCTGCAGCAGCTTCCGCATCATCTTGCGGGCAGCTTCAGCATTATTTTCATTCTGTCCGGCATTGCCGTGCCGGTGCTGACGCAGACATCCCAGCGTGGTACCGACAAAGGTAAAATTGCCGCAACGGGTCACTGCCGGGCGGCCATCATGCCAATGAGCAATGACTTCCACATCATCACCCACAACTTCAAGCGCCGAAGCGTAGCCGGAAGCCTGTGCGGTAACATTATCGCAATCAAAGTACCACGGTGCGACCCTTTCAGTGGCTACACGCTCATTGATTTTTACTCCGAAATCCTTTTCCAACCCCTCGCCCGGCCAGGGATAGTTCAGCCATGTATTAGCCTGCCGCAAAGCAATGCCTTCTTCGGCAATAACTTTACCGCCGCGGGCAGCAAAGTCGCGGATAAGAGCGAGATTTTCTTTGTCGGCAATAAAGTATTCCGGCAGATAAAGTACATCGATTTCCGAAAGTTTTTCTGCCAGACGCCGGCTGTCAAAAATCTGCGGCGCAAGTTTAAGCTCGTGCATAAGTGTATAGATGCCGAGAATGTTATCTTTATATGGATAAAGTCCGCCATTGGGCCGTTTCAGATTGCCGTCGCGGTTGCGGGTCTCCGCGCTGCTGACCATATCACAGGCCAGATCAAACATGATCCCCACCCGATGCGGCTGCACTCTGGAGTTATAAAGAAACTCACTGTTGCGTTTGATGAATTTTATAAGATCTGCACACTCATAAGTAACCGGCTTGAACGATCCATCGATATTCACCACGCCGGCCAGATCGTTTTCATGCCCCAGCCGTTCAGCCCGGTATTGCCACAGGATCAAACCTTTACAGCCGCAGGCAAGCGCCGACATGACTTTGTAACGGAATTCTTTGACCGGCAAACGCCCCGACCAGTCGCCCCACTCCGGATAAAGCTCGTGAACCCAGAAGTATTCCGAAACATTACGCAGCCACTCGCCGATCATAAAACCTTGAGCTTGTGCCGCCGGAGTATTAAAGCTTTCGCCGACCGGGAAACTGGTGCCGTAAAAATCAAAAAGTCTTGCATTTTCCAAATCGTCGGTACAGTCATCGATCGGCTCATTGATCAGATTGCAGCACCCCACATGGGCCATGACCGGACGACTGGTATCCACCGAGCGTACTGCATCGCGCAATTGCCGCAGCCAGCCATTGAGAGTTTTATGGCTCCATTGCCGCCACAAACATATTTCCGAGTAAGTAAGCGCAGTGGTGGGTGCTTGAACAGAATTAAAACAATCCCACGCCTTGCCGAGAAATTTATTGAGATTTTCCACCGTGCCGAAGCGTTGGCGTAAATAATCACGGTAAGCTTTCAACGAGTGCTTGCAGGCACACTCATGCCGATGGATACGCGGCTCGTTCCAAACGTTCCACAAAATTATATCCGGATTGTCGCAATAGCGTTCAACTGCAGTTCTGACAAACTTTATTGCGTGTTCCATAACTTGCGGATTATCAAAACAGGGCCGGAAACCTCCGATATAGAACGCTCCATTGCCATCGTAACCGATCTTTGAGCCATCCGGCCGCACTGCAACTCCGCCGAATTCGTTGAAAACATAATCCGGAGCATTTTCCATCAGAAATTTGATTACCACTTTGAGCTTATGCGCCCGGGCAAGAGTCAGCAGTTTATCCACATCGTCAAACTCGTAAACGCCTTTCACCCGTTCGTTACGCCGCCACTGCATACGGATTTGAAAACAATCCATGCCGAGCCCGGCAATATTTTCAATATCGCCGGCCCACTCTTCACTCAATGGTGTTGGGGCGCGATAGTACTGTGTACCAAAATAAAAACGATCCGGATGAAGCCGATGCATATATCCTCCCTTGCCAATCCACTCCGTTTTTTGCTCAATAGCAACAGACAAAAATAACCTTTAAGCTAATATACATAAAAAAATCCTGTCCGTCAAGACGGTTTTTTCTCAAAAAACTCTATAAAATCGTCTCAACGATTTGAATTTTTGTTTTGATAAGTTATTGTAATATCAGATCAAAACGGGAAGAAGATCATGTCACAACAATCTATTTCAACTCATTTATTGCCACGGAAAAACAAATTTCCTTTTCAGGTGTCGCACATCTATTACTGCTGGCGTGTGCTGCTGCCGGTGGATCAGCAGTTTTTTGTTGCAGATGATCTGCTGGAAGTTTCCATCCGCTTTGCCGGTTCGGCGGATGTTTGCAAAGATGAGATCAATGGTGAACCCTGCAATATGACTTTTCCCCATGTGTTGATCAAACGCCCCGGCTCCAGCATAAAAAATACCCAGCTTGAACTGCGGGATACCATTTCTTTCGAGTACCCCATAGCTATTGCCGACGAGTTGACACGTTTGGGTATGCTGCCAGCGGAAAATATCAAAGAATTTAAAATGACCGGCAAGATCGAGGAGCTGCTGCAGGATTTCCGCCGCTGTCTGTACTCCATTTACACCCCCGGAGCTGCCGACGAGATCGACTGGGTTTGTTTCAAACTTTTGCGGGAACTGTTTCAGGCAGATACAGAAAGTTCCCCCGACGAAGAAGCCATTGCCCGCAACGCTTCGATCTGGATGCAGGTACATTACAACGAAAAACTCTCCGTGGAAGATATTGCCCGGCAATACAACATGTCCCGAGCCAGTTTCTACCGGGCATGGAACCGTTATTTTGATATAACGCCCCTGCAATACATAGTAAAACTGCGGTTGGAAGCCGCCGCTTTGCTCCTGAAAAGCACCCCCCTTGCCATCAGCCGTATCGCCGAAGAGATCGGCTTCGGCGGCGTAGATGCCTTTTACCGCAAGTTTCAGGAAGTCTACCAGATGACCCCGGCAGAGTACCGCAAAAGCGTTAAAAAGTAAATTTTGTTGTGCCTTGGGGAAAAGGGAAGGCTCTGTTCCCAATAAGGGTCGGTACTTGAGGAAGGGAAAAAGACCTTTTGAGGAAAGGTCCTTTTTCCCCTCCTCAAACTCCACCCCTTTTTCCCAAACCTTTTACTGGCATCTATCTTTTTGCTTCGCAAAAAGATAGATGCCAGTAAAATTTTGAAAAATTTCTCAATGTACAGGTATATCTGTCATTTTTATCTACCTACCCGCATTGGGGACAGAGCTAAAGGGAAAAACCTTTTCTGGATCGGTTCTTTCCCTCTTCCCCAACTTGTCACGGCGTAGCCCGCAGGGCGAAGATGGAACCCCATCACCCTTTTCCAAACCTTTTATTGGCATTTATCTATTTGCGTTGCAAAATAGATAAATGCCCTTTAAGTTTTGAAAAAATATGATTCAACATCTTTACTGTTCATCAAACAATATTGGGAACAGAGCCCCAAAGTAAGTTCTGTAAACAGTGATATGCCAGTTAATTGGGAATGACACCGGCGGTGTTAACAAAGTTGACCGCCGCCGGATTGCCGGAGCGTTTCAAATCACCGGCATAAATCACTGTACCCTTTTCGATCTTGGCATCCCGTTCGGCAAAAGATTTCAGATTACTTGCAAAATCAGATGACCAAGTCCGGGCAGACTTGATTTCATACGGATAGAGTTTGCGTTCCGCAGCAATCAGCATATCAATTTCAAATCCACGCTGATCCCTGAAGAAATACATATCCGGTGTATTTCCGGAGTTAAGACGGGCTTTCAAGGCTTCAATAATAACCATATTTTCAAAGAGATTACCGATCAATGGATCCCGTTTGACCATATCGGCCGACTTGATTCCGATCAACCAT
>JAFVQX010000131.1 GCA_017504585.1 Lentisphaeria bacterium | reverse complement strand
GTGAAAGTTTTTGGAAAATGGGGCGTGGGGAAGAGAACCTTTTTTCAAAAAGGTTTCTTCCCCACAAAACAGTTTTGCCCCCTCCCGGGTCTTACTTATAAATTACTGGAACAGCAGCTTCAGATCTGCAAATTCACCAGATCGCGGAACTCTTTTATTTCGCCCAGCATGTAATTTACTTGCCGGATCTTCCACTCGATGTGCCAGCGGTCGGTCACATATTCCATGGAAGGTTCCCAGCCCAGACGGGAGTCGGCATCCACCAGCGGGATGGCACTTTCGGCATTTTTGATTTCCGCCTTTGCCATGGCTTCGAGCTTATCCAGAATAGCGTTGGCTTCGGCTTTTTCGGTAGAACCCAGGAGTTTGATGTTGAGCATATACCACTCTTTAACACACTTGGCTGTGGCGCAGTTGCAAGTGATGTATTTGCCCAGACGGATCTGTTCTTCCAGCTTTTCCAGCTTGCGTTCCGGAACCACATTGCGGAGTTTTTCCAACTCTGCCACGCCCCGGGCAAACTTTTCGTGGAGCCGTTCCAACGCCCGCAGTTCCACCGGGAAGCGCAAAAATCCGGGCGCCTGACGGGCACTTTCGTAGGGTTGATACATGGTTTTGATGATATGCCAGCCGAAGTGTGCACCTTCGGTGGTGGGGAATTTGATCTCCTTATTGCCCATGGTACGGGTGATGTTGGGGTGGAAAATCAGCGGATACGAGGGGCCGACCCGCATGGGGCCGTACTGTTCTTCGTTGCTTGCCACATAATCATTTTTCATGGCGTCGCTCCAGAGATCCCACACTTTCAGCACGGTATCCGCCGCTTCGGCGCCGAAGTCACGCACTGCCAGCTTTTTGAGCATATCCAACAGATCCATCCGGGGGCTCCAGAAAGCGAATTTGCCCAACTCGGTAATGACCGAGGGCCACCAGCCGTAGTGGTGGTTGTCGTAGTAGCTGTCAACATTCCAATCCTGCCGCGCCTTTTCCAGCACTTCAAAGCGGCGGATCCACTGCTGGGGAACCGGCACATAAGGCACGCTGCCGAAATCCCAGGTCAAACCGGCGGTGTTGGCGGTGCTCAAGATGCTCAAACCCAGTTCGTGAGCGATCTTGCACTCGCTTTTGAAGTAATCGCTGGGCTCATCGGCGGAGATACTGTAATCCCGCACCTGACAGAGCAGATTTTCCCGAACCAGCTCTTTGCCGATATCGAAGGTGATCTGGATGGTGACTTCTTTGGGGACTCTTTCCAGAAATTCCCGGCGGACATCTTCGCTTGCCCAGTACCAGTTATAGGTATTGAAAATAACCATGGCATCGGGCTTGGCTTTGTGTGCCGCATCGCAGACGCACTTGAGCCAATCCGGGTAGTCGCTGCAGGGCCACCAGCCGGGGCTGGGCTTGGTGGTGGGGATACCGTCGACCACGCTTTCCCGGCGGCGTTTGCCGGTGGTGCGGGGGTCGCGGCTGGGGAATTCGGCAGATTCGCCCACCAGCATCACGCCCAGAGCTTTGGGGTAATAGTTGAAAAGTTTGGTGTAGACCCCCTCAAAGAATGCCGCAGCATCGGGTTCGGCGGGGTGTTTGTAGCTGGGCAAATAGGCGTAGAGCATCACATCCAAGCCATAGAGCCATGCCCGGTCGATCACATCGTTTACATCCAGCGTGCCGACATTGGTGCGGTCGATACCGGTAATAAAGACCACCGCGCAGGTAAAACCGGCGTGCGCCATAGCTTTAAGGTGTTCGCTGGGGAAAAGGTCGATGCCCCAGCCGGAGTGCACCATGCGCAAGCCGATCAAAGGTTTGCGGACTTCGGACCCGATGGCCAGCACCGGGGCTTCTTTAAGGTTCATAAGGTCTTCAATATATATACAGCCCGAAATGATACCTTTTTCGTCGGCACCGGCAACGGTGATCGCATCACTGGT
The DNA here is from genome assembly GCA_017504585.1 of Lentisphaeria bacterium. Lineage (GTDB taxonomy): Bacteria > Verrucomicrobiota > Lentisphaeria > Victivallales > Victivallaceae > SIG78. Next base: position 14,664 of record JAFVQX010000131.1, on the reverse strand, counting down.
CACATCCAGCCGGTAGGTACGCACGCCTTCGAGAGTTTTATCCAGCTCCAGTTTGATGACTTTCTGCCCGGCGGCAGCAGTTGTGCCCACGGTCAGAGCCAGATCCATGGATACTTCCAGATATTCCTGCAGATCCTTTGCGGCATTTACCACGCGGGCGTCAGCGTCGGCGGGGTAGACTATTTTCCACGCGGCGGTGACTTCCACTTCGTTGGCAGAGGCCTTGACCGCTGCATCCCGCCGGTTGGCAAAATGCACCTGATTGATCCGTTCCCGGAATTCGTAATTGCGTTCGATTTTTCCCATGATTTGTACTCCTGTGTTGACAAAGTTTATGATAAATATAACATTGCAGATATTTTTTGCAAATCCAGTTGTTCAAAAATATCACTTTATTAGCCGAAACACCAAACATAAAGCTGGCGGAGGAAAAATTGTAAATGGCAAAAATTAATAAAAAACTTAATTTAAATTTGAAAAACTCTGGTTGTGTGTTATAATTATTAATAAAAAACTTAATAAATGTAAATAAAAGGGGCGAGTTATGAAAAAGTGTTACGGTTATTATCAACGCGGTAAAACTCCTGATTGCCAAAGCTGTGAATTGCTCAAATGGTGCCGCACCGCCGGAGATCCGGAGTTTTTGACCGATCGCATGTCAAGCTTTGAAGAAGATATCCAGGATCATGAAACCCGGGAGATCGTAGAGGAACTGGCACTGGTGCGGCGTTGTAAACTCAACGGCGAAAAGCTGGAATATTCGCGTAACGATCTTTTGGAAGTGATCGTGTATATGTTGAGTCTGGATCCGCTGGCGCTGGAATTGCTTGAAGAAAAGATCCGCGATCCGGATATAACTTTGTCGGATATCGCCCGCAAGCGCAACACTTCCCGTCAGGCCGTGCAGCAGGCGTTGCGCCGCAAATGCCGAGAAAATCCGGAAATTGCCCGGTTGCTTGCCAACCGCGAACGCAAGACCCGGCAAAGAAAACAATTAACATTTATGGAGGCAGTATGTCAGATCCGTCGTCAGAGATCACCAATGAAGTCGAACGCACCCGAACCCGGCTTGAAGTCTTACAGGAGCTTGAACTCCTGGAGTCAGAATTTCGACTTATCGAAAATGAGTATAATCAAAGGAAGCAGCATCTTACCGCACGTTTGAGCGCCACCAATTGAAAATACCCGCCAAGCTGTTGCAAAAGCGATTTTTGCAGCAGCTTTTTGCTTTTAAAAACCGCCGTTACCGGCAGATTTTTTATTTGGGGTAATTGGCGAGTTTTTTGCTCCAAAGATCCAGCTCTCTGTTGCGCTGGCGGTGGTCCGGCAGATATTCAGACAATACAGCGTAGAAGGCTTTGGAGTGGTTCATTTCCCGGAAATGGGCACATTCGTGCAAAATCACCAGATCGATCAGCTCCATGGGGTACATTGCCAGATGCCACGAAAAATTCAGCTCTTTTTTGCTGTTGCATGAGCCGAAACGCCCCCGGGCACCGTTGATGTTGATCGCGGGCATGGCAAAACCGAATTTATTGCTGAAAAATTCCAGCCGGGAGCTTATCAAACGCCGGGCATGGCGCCGGTAAAAGGCTTCCAGCAGCTTCTTTATTTCGCCGGGTTCGCCGGTGGGAGTCAGGAGTTTATCTTTTTCCAAAACGATTACCGAAGAGTTGCTGTTTTCCGCCGCCGCCAGCGGGTAACTTTGACCGCAGAAATAGAAGTTATTGCCCACTTTGAACTCGAATCGCAGCGGGTGCGCCAGCTCCGGCTGCCGGGCAAGCTGCTGAAATTTTTTCTGCAGCCACGGGGTGAACTCTCTATACGCTTTCCGCAAACGCTCTTCCGGTAGATGCATGGGGGCAAACAACTCTACGGAGAAGTCGTTTTTCAGCTTGATGGCAATAGTCTTGCGCCGGGTTGACCGCTTGATGAGGATTTGTTCAAACTCCGGCGGAAAGTTGGCTGCGGCAGATATATCCCCGCTCCCGACACCCCCCGGCGGGGGATTGCAAAAACAAAAATACGACGATCTGCCCCCGGAAACTTTTCCGGCAGATGCCGCAATATTCCTGTTTTTATCGCTTTTATGACCGATGGTTAAATCGGCATTGTACTTCCGGCGGTACCAGATCATGTGAAAACCTGAAAAAATGTTGAAAATATTCGCTTTTATATTAGAAAGAGCGCAACGTTGATATTATATTACCACTTATGCAACACTAATGCAAGACAGATTTATATTGAAATATGAAAAATAAACGTTTTTTGTGGAAAATTCTGACAGCAGTGATTTTTGCTGCTGCCTGCTCTTACGTTATTGCCCAGGCGGTCAGTTCGCCGGTTTCGGCGCTGATACCCGGTCAGCTTGAGCTGGTGGGCAAGCTGACCAGCAAGGCGCTGGAAAAAAATCATTTGCGCAAACAAGTGCAGGATGCCAGCTTGTCATCACGCATTTTTGATGAATATTTCAAACAGCTTGACCCCGGCAAAGTCTACTTTACACGCATGGATATAGCGCTGTTCGGCAAAGACCGCTTCCGTTTGCTGGATCAGATCGACAATGGCGAACTGCAGGTGGTTTACGCTATTTACTCGCGTTATCTGGCACGGCTCCGGCAGTACCGGAGCTTTGTGGAAAACCAGATGCGTTCCGGTGTCAAATTCGATACAAACGAAACTTACCGCGCCGACCGCAAAGATCTGCCCTATTGCCGCGACGAGCAGGAATTGCAGGAGTTGTGGCGCAAACGGCTCAAAAACGATCTTTTGTATTACCATTTGATGCAGAAGATCATGGAAGAACGCTCCAACGATCCCGAAGTCAAAGCCGAACTGAAAAAGCGCTGGTTCAAAAAATCTCCCGAAGATAAGGTGCGTACCCGTATGCACGACATGTATAACTATGCTGCCCAGGCGGACAGAATGGATATACTGGGGATTTTCCTGACTGCCATGGCACAGGTTTACGGCCCGCACTCCCACTACTCCACACCCAAACAGGAAGAGGACTTTGATATACAATTCAAACTCTCACTTACCGGCATCGGTGCTACTCTCACCAGCGAAGACGGCTATATCAAAGTCGTTGATCTGGTGCCCGGCGGTCCTGCCGATAAACACGGCAAACTGCAGCCCGAAGACCGGATAATCGCCGTCTGTCAGGAAAACGGCGAACCGGTGGATGTGGTGGATATGAGCGTGAATAATGCAGTGAAACTTATCCGCGGCGCCGCCGGCAGCAAAGTGACTTTGACCATACTTTCTGCTGCCAGAGGTTCCGCAGCGCTGCCCGAAGATATCACCATCACCCGGGGCAAGGTGGAGCTTAAAGAAAATGCCGCCTCCGGCAAGATCAATATGGTCAAAGCCCCTGACGGCACGCAAAAGCGTATCGGGGTGATCAAGCTCAACAACTTTTATATGGACTTTGCCGCTGCCGCCCGGGGCGAAAAAAATTACCGCAGCTGTACCCGGGATATCCGCAAGATATTGCTGGATTTCAATGCCGCCAAAGTCGATGGTGTGGTGCTGGATCTCCGGAGCAATTCCGGCGGCAGTCTGATGGAGGCCATCACTTTGAGTGGACTTTTTATCACCCGCGGCCCCATAGTGCAGGTGGTCGATGCCCGTGAGAGTGTGGATGTGCAAACCGACCCCGATGAACGGATTGACTACCGCGGTCCGTTGGTGGTGCTGGTCAGCAAATTTTCCGCCTCCAGCGCCGAGATCCTTACCGGAGCCATGAAAGATTACCGCCGCGCCGTGATCGTGGGCGACAGCCGCACTTACGGCAAGGGTACGGTTTTGAGCGTAACAGATTTGAGCAGACTTCTGCGCTTTATCAACCGCAAGATCGACGCGGGCAGTCTGACCCACGAAATAGCCATGTTTTACCGGGTCAATGGCGAGTCCAATCAGGCAAAGGGTATCGAGCCGGATATAGTGCTGCCCAGCTTTACCGGAGTTATGGAAGTTGGCGAAGAATACAACGACAACCATCTGCCGTGGAGCCGCATTGCACCGTTGACCCTGACCGACCGGAACTTGAGCGGATTTACCGGGGTAAAAGATGATGTTTTGAAAGAACTTGCGCTCTCCAGCCGCCGGCGCTGGCAGAAGGACCCCATACTGAAACGTTTTGCCGCCGATGTGGAGCGCTTCAAAAAGGTGCGCGAGCGCAAAGATGTGTCGCTGAACGAAAAACAGCGCCTCAAAGAGTATTACGACGAAAAAGCTGCCGCCGACCGGGTGGAAGAGTTGATGCTTTCCGGCGAAAACAGCAGCAAAAAAGCCTCCCGACAGGATCCGCTTTTGACCGAAACAATGAACATCGCTGCCGAATATGTTTTTTTGCAGCAGAAAAATAAGTGATCGCCATGCAGCAGGTTTCAGTTCCGACAAACGAATCGCTTGAACGGGTCTCCGGAGTGTTCGATCCCCGGCTGCTGCTGGCGGCGCTGGGGGCATTTGCGCTGGGCTACATAGTATTGCCGGCGCTGGGTGCTCTGGTTGGGCATTGGGGCGGCAAGGAGCCGTGGGCGACTTTTCTGGGCGGATTGCCGGTGGTGATTGGCCCGCTGGTGAGTGTGGCGGCGGTGCTGGGGCTGACTTGGAATTTTTGCGGGAGTTTCCGGAAGGCCTGGCAGCTGCTGGGGTTCAAACAGTTTCCGGTACGGATGCTGTGGTACGCTTTTCCGCTGGCTTTTCTGCTGATGGCTGCCGGCGGCGCCGTAACGCTCTTATGGAACTGGGCGGGGGAAGCTTGCAACTTTAAGTTTACTGTGCCGCCAACTGTGGAAGCGGCACTTTCGGGCAACAGCTGGTGTCTGACGGCATTGCTGGTAACGGCATTGCTGGCGGCACCGTTTTTTGAAGAGATACTTTTCCGGCGGGCGCTTTATGGTGCCCTGCGGCAGTTTCTGCCGGGGGCGGCTGCCGGAGCGTTGGCGGCGCTGGCGTTTGCGGCGATGCACATGTCGCTGCTGCAGTTGCCGGGTTTGTGGCTTATTGGCGGAGTATGGCAGCTGATTTATTGCAGAAGCGATAATCTTTACAAATCGGTGATCTTGCATTTTTTTAACAATGTTATTGCCGCAATCATGCTGCTGCTGGTGCGTTATGCGGGTTTGGAAGCAACAATATTGAGTTTATAATACAGGGTAGGGCAATGTTCAAACAACACAATATCATTACTGCTGTGGAACTGGGTACCGATAAGGTTTGCGTGCTTATCGGCGAATATGCCGGCGAAGAATTGAATATCATCGGCAAAGGTGTGGTCCCCAGCGGCGGGGCGGTGGTCAAGGGCGAGATCGTTTCCATGGATCTGATGGTCGAAAAACTCAACGAAGCATTGGATACAGCCGATATACAAAGCGGTCACGAACTGAACAACAGCACTATGTTTACCATAGCGGTGACCAATTGCGATATGGATTCGCTTTTGGGCGAGGGCACCGCCTTTGTGCAGAACGAGGAACACCGCATCGGCGAAGAGGAGATCTACGAAGCGGTCAGCAATGCCAAAGTGCAGAGTTTGAATGTTGACCGCCGCTGGGTGAACAGTCTTGACGCGTATTTTATGATCGACGGCGTGCGGCGCTCAAGTCAGCCGTTGAACCAGCGGGCAAATATTCTGAAAGCTTATTCGCACATCATCCACGGCAACAGCAACCGGCTGGAAAATTTTTCGGCGATATTGCTGGATGCCGGGTTGGAGTATGAGCCGGAAATGATCTTCAGCCCCATAGCTGATATGTTCGGTGTTTTGTCCGACGATGAACTGGAAAGCGGCACTCTGCTGGTGGATATCGGCGCCGGGACTACCGAATATGCGGTGGTTTTCCAGAACGGGGTGCTGGCATCCGGCGTGATCGCCATCGGGTTTGAACATGTGGCAAACGATATAGCAGTAGGTTTGAATTTGCCCATAAACTTCTGCCGCAAGATATTGACCGACGGCACTTTGGAAAAACAGACATGCACCGGCGAAAATCTGCATCTGGAGTGCCGGACCAATTCCGGCAGTATGCGGCGGGTGCCGGTGGCAAGTTTCAACCGCATCGCCGATGAGCGGCTCCGGGAGATCTTTGATCTTTTGCGCGGCAAATTGTGCAAAGAGAGCTTCTGGAACAATCTGGGTTCCGGGGCGGTGCTGACCGGCGGCGGCGCCAAATACTTCAAGACCCGGGATATTTTTCACCAGGTCTGCGATCTGCCCTCGCGCATCGGCAAGCCTTACAGCGCGATCAACGCCATTCCGCCGGAGCTGGATGATCCCTGCTACGGCACGATCTACGGGGTGCTGCGCTACGGGCATTTGCTGGCACTGCAGTATGAAAGCCGCCGCAAAGACTCTTTCGGCGGGAACATCCGCGACAAAATTTCCGGCTTTGGCGATGCTTTTGCCCGGACATTCAAAAATTTACGCAACAATATGAAAATTTGAACAGGAGTACTTGCATTATGACCGATACACTTCCGAAAAATCAAGTGCTTGTTCTCGGGTTGGGCGGCGCCGGCGGCAGAGTCGTGGAAACATTGAGCCGACTGCCGGAAGCCGCCGGAATCAAATTGAGTGTTTTTGATACCGACCAGAATGCGCTGGAGCGTTTGACACTGCCGGATGACGATTGCAAGGTTTTGTGCGACAATCAATGGCTGCTGGGGCAGGGTACCGGCGGCGATACCATCAAAGGGCAGCGGGCAATGACCCGCGAAAGCCACCGCTTGCAGGGCTTGATAAGTCAGGCGTCGCTGCTGATCGTTGTCGGCGGTCTGGGCGGCGGAACTGCCACCGGCGGCGCCGGAGTGATCTCCAGACTGGCAAGATCGATGGGCAATACGGCGGTATTTCTTTTTGAACTGCCCTTTGCCTTTGAAGGTCACGGCAGGGTAAAAGCTGCCGAAGATGGACTGCGGGGGCTGCTGGCATTGTCGGATACAGTGCTGGGCATACCCAACGATCTGTTGTTTTCGGTGCTGCCTTCCGAGGTGAGTTTTGCCGATGCGTTCAAAATGGCAGATATGGAACTTGCCCGTGCCACGCTGGGGCTGATCGACATATTGCGCCCCGGGAATTTGCTTTCCAGCGATCTGGGGGATCTGGTGAGTGTGCTTAAAAACCGCAAAAGCTATGCCGCGATCGGTGTGGGCTGCGGCAAAAGTTCCGATGTCGGCGAAGCCTGCACACAGGCGCTGGCAAATTTGCTGGATTCGCCTTTTCTGGGCGGTGCCGCCAAGCTCAAAGATGCCGATGCGGTGATCATAAATCTTACCGGCGGCGAAAATCTGACTCTTTCGGAAGTCAAACGCACCCTTGCCAGTGCCGGTTCGCTGCCGGGTTTGTCAGCACGGGTGATGATCGGTGCCAACATCCGGCAGGATCTGACCGGTGAAGTGCATTTGACCGCCATTGCCGTAAAATATGACGAGCGCGAAGCGGCGGTCCAGTTAAGTCAGGATGCCAAATCACCCACCCGCCGCCGCCGGGAGAAAACCACCCGTTCCGGCGAGCAACCCGTACAGCAAATGCTGCCGCTGACCATTACCAGCAGCGGTATATTCGAAGGCAAAACCCCCACCATCATCGACGGCGTGAACTTCGATATTCCCGCATTTGTCCGCAATCAGGTGCCGGTGGATACCGGCGAGTGAGCAACAGGCTGAAAACTGATTTTCAGCACGCTTCTTTGTCTGCCCAGCGGCGTGAATAATTTGCCAGCATGGCGTCAAGGAAGAGCTGCAGTGCGTAGAAAAGCAAACAGGGTACTGCTGCTGCCGTAGATCCCAATCCGGCAATGGCGACCATGGCAAGTGCCATAGTTGCAGATTTGCTGGCACCGCAGAAGACCATGGCTTTGGTATCGGCAACGCTCATTTTCAGCATCTTGCTGATTCCCCAGAGCGCCGCCATGGAAAATATGTGATAGATCAGCGCCACGATCAGCACCACCAGCACCGTCAGCAGCGGAATAGCCAGAATACTCTCTCTGGCCGCCGCAAAAAACGCCAGACTCAACATGATCGTGGCAGTCAACGGTATATAGTCAATAAGTTTGTGATACCATCCTTTGAAGATATATTTTTTGATGCCGTAACCGATAAAGAGCGGGATCATTACCGTAAAGACCAGCTGTTTGAACATCTTCCAGCTGTCCACATTGCCCGCGCTGGCAGCATTGAGCAGAAAACCCAGCACCAGGGGCAGGGTGAAAATCGCAATAAGATTGTAAAAAACTGTTATGGCAATGGAAAGCATCATATTGCCGTTGGCTTGCTGGGTCATAACGATACCCGAGCTTAAAGTCGGCGGCGCCGCCAGCATCACCAGCAGTCCGGCAAGGAGGGCTTTATCCCAACTGATCCAGCTCAGAGTAGCCCAGCCGCAGAAGGAGAGCCCCGCCAGAGTAAACGCGCTGCCGAGAATAAGAGCAAAGATGAATTTGCGGTCAAATTTAAGTTCGCTGAACTTGACCTGCATACCGCTGACCAGAAAAATCGCAATGATCATCGCGGGAGTGCCGATATGCTCTTTGCAGAACAAGCCGGCTGCCGGAGCGCACAAACTCCAGATGACAGCGATCAGGATGCCTACCGGCAGGAAATACTTTTTGAACATAATGTTGATCCTTTGTTTAAGTTTTGTACTTTTGTATCATATAAATATACACCACAGGATGCTTTTATGCAAGTTTTGCGATACAAGTCCGGCACAGTGCCGGAAATACCTCAATAATTATAAAAATCCCCTTTTCCGCAAACTGGTATTATTTTTGGCTGATATTGGCTCGAAAAGTATTTGCGGCAGTACAAAAAGGAGTTTTTTTGCACCGCCTGACACTTGACACTGCAAATTCTCAATACTAAATTATGGTCAGAAAGATTGCTGCATTGCAAATCAGGAGACGGAATGTTCAAGAAAGATCAGGTTTTCAATATTCTGAAATCCCGTATAATCCGCGGTGAATATCAAAGCGGGCACAAACTGCCGGGCGAACCGGAACTGGCAGCTTCGCTGGGCGTGTCGCGCATTACGCTGCGTGCTGCATTGCAGATGCTGCGGGATAACGGTATGATTTCCATCCGCAACCGCAGCGGCAGTTATGTGCTGGAACGGTCCGGCAGTAAAAAATATCTGGTGGTCGTCGCCGGAGAAGATATCGATAATATCAGAATATCCAGTATGTGTCAGGTGCAGGAACTGCACAAGGTGCTTGCCCAATATGGCGATGAACTGGAACTTGTGTTGAGTGCGGAGCTTAAAAAAACTCTTTCGCTGAGCCAATGGCAGAAAAAACTTATTCAGGGGCAGATTGCCGGTATATTTGTCTGTTCACACAGTTTTGTGCCGGGAGAACGCGATTTGATGCTGCTCAATAATTCCGGTTTGCCGGTGGTTCAGTTGGAAGGTACCAGACTGGATCGCGATATTCACGACTTTCCGATGGCATTGCGGAATATGCCGGAGGTTTTTGCCGGAGGAGTAAAGCATCTTTGCGCGCTGGGGCATCAGCGGATAGCTACTTTGTTTGCCGGGAATGATATGCGCGGATTCAATGAAGCGTCTTACCGCAGATTTCTTGAAGACTGCAATATTGCTCAGGCTCAGGAACTGGTGCGTTATTTCAAAAAAAAGAGCAATATACCGCAAATCGTGCGCAAGATGATGAAAATACCCAAACCTCCGACGGCATTTATGTGTTTTTGCGACAGCAGTGCCAAGCTGGTCATTGACTCGTTGACGGCGATGGGGTACCGGGTGCCGGAGGATGTTTCGGTAATGGGAATTTGCGGTTATCTGGAACGGCTTTTTATAACACCGCCCCTGTCGATCGTGAATTTTCATTACGATATAGCAGTGCAGGAAGCAGTACAGATAATGTATCGTGCCAACGAATGGTTCGGCAGCGGCGAGATCATTACCCGCACGATACCGTACTCGGTCATACCGCGCGGTTCTACTGCCAGAGTTGATAAAAATGCAATAACAGATCATAAAACAAATTCAAGGAGAGGTTGAAATGAGAATATTCAAAAAAAGCTGTTTTACGCTTATAGAGCTTCTGGTTGTAATCGCCATCATCGCCATACTTGCATCAATGCTGCTGCCGGCGCTCTCGGCATCCCGTGAACGCGCCAAGGCAGCTGTCTGTGCCGGTAATCTGAAAAATATCGGTTTGGCGGTATTGCTTTATCAGGAGCATAACGATATGTGGATGCCTCCGGCGCTGCGTCTGGATTTTTACAACTGTTTGATACCATATTTGAATATCAATACCAAATCGGCAACCGGACTGGTGGTCAAAACTGATTATCCGCCGCCGGTGGCATATTGTCCGTCCGATTATCTGCGGCTTGAAATAGCACACACCACTCCATCTTATTTGTGGAACAGTTACGGAAAAAACGGTTACGCCTGCTGTGACGCTTCTGCCACGCCGGGTGTGAACCGCTTTGTATTGCGGCAACCGAAAAATCTTAAAGATCCCACCCGGGTACTTTTTATGGCTGACAGTTACCGGGATGCTCCCAATAAATACCCCGGCGGAGTGGTCGAAATAAGTGCCAATACATGGCCGCTGCGCACTACGATCAATCAGTATGATAATTCCATAAGTTTCCATCACGCCAAACGTGCCAATATTATGTATATGGATATGCACGTTGATACCGCTGAATACAACCAGCTCGAAGGGCGCGAAGATATTATAAATGATGTGGAATAAGGATTGGGGTATGTTTATAAAAAGATTGACTGCTGTTTATCTGCTGCTGGTGCTGCTGAGCTGCTGCGGAGAGGATGTCGGAGGAGTTTCGATAGATTTGAATTTGCTCAATCGCAGCAATTCAACGGTTTCGGAAATGCCGGATCATTTGGATTACCACAAACTTTCCGGCAAAGAAGTGAATAAACGCTGGCTGCATCACGCCAAGGTCTGGAAAAAAAATTGCCGCTCTCAAGCGCAGCAAACGGCGCTGACAGCGGCGCAGAAGGGTTCTCTCAGTAAAGATGCTGACGGAGTCTGGGTGTTGTCTTTGCATACATCAGGAGATATCGCTGCAGAACAGAATCCTCAGGGCGAACCATGGGTGACAAACTCGTTCAAGCACCCGACTGTTATCGGCAGAAGCAATATTCCGCAAAAATACCGGTGGAGTTTTTCGGTGCAGAGCAATCTTTTCAAGACCGGAACTCTCAATACATTGCGGGCTATTGCTGTTTTTTATGAAGAAATCCCCGGCGGTAAAAAAGTAAAAAAACTGGGCGAAGGTAAAAGTTTTGTCATCAAGCCGTCGGCAGAGTGGAGTGACTTTGCTTTTGAATTGACAGTACCGGAAAATTGCACCCGGATGGACTTGGTATTTTCGCTGTATGGAGCAGGGGAGATGCGGGTCAAAGATGTCAGATTGCAGAAACTGGAAACTCGCAAAGAAGCGACTTTACTGGCGATTCCGTGGAGTTTTCTGGATAATACTTATTGTATAAACAGCGGTGAAGCGGCTTTGATAAAATTTTTGCCGCAAAATGAAGCCAAAGTCAAAGTAAAATCTCCCCGTATGCGCATAACGGTAATGTCTGGATTTGAAATTCTCGGAGGCAATGACCGGACTCCGATGCTTTTCTGCAAAAAAAACGCAGATAATACAACGGTTGCAGAGTTTTCATTGAAAAAATACAACTTCCCTCAGCGTGGTTACAAGATGTACAGCAAGCCCTGTTTCCTTATTCGGACTTCGCTGCCGCCGTCGGAAAAACTTTATAAACTTACTTACCAGATGATCGACGAAGATTATGAAGGGGTAATAAAAACGTTGTTCCTTAAAGTTATCGCCCCGGAAAAATCTTTGCCGCCGCAGGAGTTTGTCAGTGGCATAAAGTGTACGCACGAATTGAATTTCTCCGGAAAATTGGCCGGGAATATGCTTGAACTTATTTCCGGAAAAGGCATCAATGCCATTGCCGGAGATAATACTCCGGTGATGAAACTCGCAGGAAAAAATAAGATCATACGGATCGGTCAATCCCTCTGGATTCAAAATGCCTACCGGATGGGGAGAGATAAAAACCGTACTCCGGAGTCATATTTCCGGAAGGCTGATGGTAAGATTTTTATACTTAATAAACGGGTACAGACCTGTCCGGTGGAGGTTTATACACGGGGAAGCTATTACCGGAACGAAGTTCTGCCGCTTCTGGAAGAAATCCTGATAACTCAGGATTATGCCGAGCATATTATGCCCAATTGGGAGATGCACCACCATGATTTTCAGGGCTGTTTCTGTAACCGTTGCCGGGATGAATTTATAATATTTATGCAAGGCAGTGCAACCGCCGATGAAATCAAAGCGGCATGGCCGGCTGAAATATTGCAGAAGTGGGAAACTCCCTGGCAGCGATTCCGGTCATTGCAGCACAGCCGGATATGTACCACTCTGGCAGAGGATGTGGCGGAAATCGGGAAAGAGGCGGGTAAAAAATCGCTTTTCATACCTGCCATTGCCTGGCACACGGTCATTGAAAATGATAAGCCGCACTTTGCACAGTATATGCCCCGGGATTATATGGATAAATTGAAATGTCTGCTGCCGTGGGGGCCTTACATTTTTACCAATCTCACCGAAAAATACATAAACTATCCGGGCTTGCATCTGATCGTCTGGAACGCCGCCGGGGATGTGAAAAACTATGTCAACAAGTATGTACCTGATCCGGCGCGGCGTCCGAAACTTTTAGCAATGCCCCAGGGGATGCAGGCGGATACCTGGATCACTGAACCGGAGGCGATCGCTTTTGAAAATCTCTGCTTTTTTCTGCAAGGATGGGATGGCTCAATAGTCTACTACTTCCCGCGCAGTTACGATCATCGCTATTGGAATGCACTTGCCAACTGCAATTCACAGATCGCCGCGGCAGAAAAATATGTTATGAGAGGCGAACTTCTGAAAGATGGGTTGAGTATTGAGCCGCTGACCAGTTTGCCCAAGCCGGTCTTTCCGGATTTCTGGAACGAAGGTGGTGACTTTAAAAAGCGGCTGCCGGGGTTGAAAAAATCTGCTATTGTACAGACACGGTTGTTTAAAAAAGGTCAGGGCTACCTGGCGGCAGTCGGGAATTTCTGGCAGAACAGCGAAATATTTTTGAAATTGAAGATCCGGAATTTGAAAAAAGATACCTTTTACAGTATCAGAGAGTTGGGAAATCACGGCAAAGCCCTCGGCAGTTTCAGCGACCGGGAGCTGGCGGACGGCATATTGATTATGACCGGGGCTTTGCGTTGGAGTTTGCTGGAAATCACTCCAGGCAGACATCCAGCTGAAATTACCCGGCAGGATATGCAGAAGCTTTTCAGGGAGCGCCGGATGCACATTGAACAGCGCTGCCGGGAAGAAGCCGCTTATCTGGCGCAGCGGCAGCGGATGTTGTCAGAGGATGTTCCAGTCAATGATTTCAAGTCCATTTATGACATCCATATCAGCGGAGTTTCGCTGAAAGCGGTTCAGTGCGATGGCAAAGATTTTTTACAGATAACTGCCCGCAACTATACTGCTGTGATCGATCCTTCGCAAGGCGGAACGATCAAATCGCTGGTCAAAAACGGCAGGGAATTGGTCAACCGTGAACTCGCTATCGGTATGGCGTGTGATGGTATATGGTATCCCGGCAGGATGGCGTTCAACAGTCTGCGCGGCTGCAAGATCAGCGGGATCGAACAGGAAAAATCATCCGTAGTTGTGACTTTGAGCCGCCATTTGAGCCGTTTTGACAAATCTTCGCTGCAGGGGATAAAACTGACCCGGAAATTGACTTTTCATCCGGACAGGATCGGAGTGCAGACTGTTGTGCATAATGATGCCGGAGAAGATATCGAAATAGCGTTCCGCTACAACAGTCTGCCGATCCAGCTGAGTGCCGGTGAAGGCAGAGCTGTGTTGCAGAACGATCTGAAATTTTCGGCAAGCGGACGCAGGATGGCAACTTACGGCTCAACAGTCAGTCTGGTACGGTTCGGCGCGGCGGATAAAGATATTGATTCGGTAAAAAAAGATATGATTTTTTACAACGCTGCCCCAGCGGAAGTAAAGCTGGAAGGCAGGGCGGGGAATATGCGTCTTGCGTGTCAGGATAATGCTTATGGAATTCTCTTTTGGGATATAGGCAATTCGTCTACACTGGAAGTGCTGTTCCGCAAAGAACGCATAGCATCCGGCGCAGAGGCAAGTTACGGAATCTGGTGGCATTTGTGACACTTGATGGCGCCGCTTGACACAAAGCAGCTAATTTTAAATGTTTTTGATGCGAAAAACAGGATAAAAATTTGACTTTTAACGCTTTTGAGTGTATTTTATAGCTCCGATTGTAATAAATTGGAACGTGAAAACAAGTTTACAACCAAACACCCGGGCGGACTGGCCAAAAAGATCAAGTCAAATAGTCCGCCGCAACGCAAGAAAGGAAGTGCAAAATGGGTAAAATCACAATTCACGATCTTATGGAAGCCGGTTGTCATTTCGGACACCAGACCCGCCGCTGGAACCCCAAGATGAAGGAATACGTCTACGGCGCCCGCAACGGTATCAGCATCATCGAGCGTTGCGTTAGCGAAAACGGCAAGTACGCTAAGACGAGCTACAAGCTTTTAGCAAAACGCAAAGACTTAT
>JAFVQX010000130.1 GCA_017504585.1 Lentisphaeria bacterium | reverse complement strand
GACTTCAATGTACTATCTATATGTTCAGTCTTTGCCGCTCGGCAACAGTTTGCCGTAATTCGGCGCGTACCCGGTCGATTTCGGGCATGTTTTGACGGGTGTACTCGGCAAAAGCATGCTTCAACGCGGAGAATTCCTGCTGAAGTACGGCAACGGCATCTTGCCCGGACGGGGAGGGTTCCGGTTGAGATGTTTTTTCCGGGGGAGGGTGGGTAAGCTGCGCGGCAATATCAATATCGGGCGCGTCAGCTTCGGCAATGACAGACTCATCTATCATAAAAACTCCTGTTTGTATGGTTTTGGCAAAGAACCGTCCGGCGGCGGAATTACTGCCGGTACGTCATTGTCACACCATTAAGGAGTTTGTCAACAAATCATAATTTTCAAGCACAAAAAAGCCCGGAAACATCACTGCCTCCGGGCTGTGTAAAACACAAATTTCTATCAATATTTTTTATCGGCGTAGGCTACCCAGCCGCCCGCCTTGACCAGTTCCAAATCGAAGGGGGCAATATCAAATTTGTAGACTTTGGTCAGTTTGTCGTTGCTGATAGTGAACTCAAACTTTTCCAAATCGGTTTTACATTCGGCATCACTATTGGCAAAGTTGGCAAAAATATCGTCAATGCTTGCTTCATCCAGCTGGATCGCTGCCAAACCGCAGTTGAACATGTTCTGGCGGAAAATGCGGGCAAAATTTACCGCGATCACCAGATTGATGTTGTTGCACTCCAACACCCACGGAGCATGTTCGCGGGAAGATCCGCAGCCGAAGTTTGCACGGGTAACGATGACCGCTTTGCCTTCAATATCTTTTTTGGGGTCAAACCCTTCCAGGGAAAGGTCTTCCAGGCAGTAGGGCTTGAGCGCTGCTTTGGTCAGCTCGGTCAGATATTTTGCCGGTATGATCTCGTCGGTATTGATATCCGAACGGTCGAGAAAGAGGATTTTACCATTAAAGTTTTTCATAATTTTATACCTTTACAGCAATAAGTTCAACCTTTGTAGAGCGGCGAATTGGTTATCACCCCGGCAATGGCAGTAGCTGCCGCAGTTGCCGGACTCATCAAATGCACCATGCCGCCTTTGCCCATACGACCATTGAAGTTGCGGTTGGTGGTGGAGGCGCAAACTTCGCCATTGGCAAGTACGCCATTGCTCATACCCAGACAAGCACCGCAAGTGGGGTTGGTCACGCAGAACCCGGCTTCCATAAATATATCGATCAAACCTTCTTTGAGAGCCTGCCGGTAAATAAGCGGTGTTGCCGGAGAAACCACAGCACGCACCTTGTCGCTGACCTTTTTGCCTTTAAGGATGCTGGCAGCGATCCGTAAATCTTCCAACCGGCCATTGGTACAGCTGCCGATATAGACCTGATCCACCGGTGTACCGGTCATTTCCCGAACTGTTTTTACTTGATCGGGTTTGTAGTTGAAGGTCACTACCGGCTCCAGAGTGGTTACATCAAAGTCGATAACTTTGGCGTAAACTGCATCATCATCCGGGCAGAATTTGCTGTATTCAGCCAGAGCCGCTTCCTTGCTGGCAAATTCGTCAGCAATAAAGGGCCAGAGATAATCCACCGTGACCATGTCAGGGTAGCAGATGCCGCAAGTACCGCCGGCTTCGATCGCCATGTTGCACAAAGTCATGCGGGCGTCCATCTTCATAGCCGCGACAGCTTCGCCGGCAAATTCGATAACATGGTCGGTTGCACCGTTTACAGTAAGAGTTTTGATTACCGAAAGGATAACATCTTTGGCATAAACGCCTTCGGGGAGTTTGCCGGTAATGTTGACCTTGATGGTTTCGGGTTCACGCATGGTGCATACGCCTTTAAGGATGCCCACTTCCAGGTCAGTAGTACCGACCCCGGCCGCAAATGCGCCGAAAGCCCCGTGAGTA
Organism: Lentisphaeria bacterium; assembly: GCA_017504585.1. Classification (GTDB taxonomy): domain Bacteria; phylum Verrucomicrobiota; class Lentisphaeria; order Victivallales; family Victivallaceae; genus SIG78. The sequence goes on along the minus strand of JAFVQX010000130.1, from coordinate 1,659 downwards.
CAGGTGTGAGAGTCGCCCATGATCACCGTAAAACCGGGCCGGACAAAGCCTTTTTCCGGAAAAATCGCGTGGCAGACGCCGTTGTGACCGATATCAAAAAAGTCCTTGATATTGTGGCGGCGAGCCCAGTCGCGCAAAGTCTTGCCCTGTTCGGCTGTTTTGGAGTCCTTTGCGGGGGTGACGTGGTCGATTACCGCCTTGATTTTTGTAGGATCAAATACCCGGTCGCGACCGATGGCAACCAGATCGTTGATTGCAATGGGGGTGGTGATCTCGTGACAGAAAACACGGTCAAGGCTCAATACGGCCACACCGGGGGCAGGGGAGTCTATGCGGTGCGCATCAAAGATTTTTTGAGCAGCAGTTTTACCCATGATTTATTCTCCTTGAATTGGATAATGATTGTTTACAGTGAATACATACATTATATAAGATAATGCCGCAAACGCACTTTGTCAATCCTCAATCACTATTATCTTGATAATATTCTATACTTATTGAGCATTTTTAAAGCTGATTTTTCCGGCAAACAACTTTTCCGGCAAATCCTCATCAGAAAAAACATCGCCATTAAACAGGGCAGGGGCGCTGAATGGAAGATTTTTTACGGTATCTTGAGCTTGCTCAATACTGCAAGTTTCCATTCCGCAATAGATGATCCGCGACTTTTCGAACTCCGTCAAACGACCCGCATCAGCTGCGCAATGGATTTCCCAGATCACTTCCAACTCCAGTTCAAGAGCTTTTTTATACAAATCCGCCAGCTCGATTTGATCCAGCAATGGCACGATCACCCGAACCGCATCAGCCCCCCAGAGCCTGGATTGCATGACTTGGTATGTATCCACAATAAAATCCCAGCGGATGATGGGCAGATCCACCAGATGCGCCACCCCGGTAAGCATACTCGGTTCGCCACAGTAGAAATGCTTTTCGGTAACGACCGCCAGCGCCGAAGCCTTTTGAGCTGCAAACTTTTTTGCAAGCTCCAGCGCATTAAAGCTGCTATCTACCGTCCCGGAACGGGGAAACGCCTTCTGCAAAGCGTAAATCGTGCAAAAATCCTTGCTTTTGTCGAGTTTTTCCGTCAAAGAACGGTGCTGCCGGTGGTGTTGAGCGCAAAGTTCGGCGATAGTATCCGGCGGCAAAAGCATTTTCTGCTTCTTGAGATCAAAACGCACCTGATCGGCACATTGCCGGTAAAAGTCCAATATTTCCATTATTATATACCCTATCCTTTTGTTCTCGATTTTCAGTTGCAAAAAATAGCACGTTCAAAAGCTTTTGTCAAATTTTTAATGTTGACAAAAACTTCTTTATTGACGATTTATCAAAAAATCGATTCTTAACCGTATCAGCTGATGTTACAGAATAAAATTATAAAAACAGTCAAAAAGTTAAACACAAGTTATTAACAACCTGTGTTTTGATTGCTGTTAAATATTTGATAAGGTGGATGTTATAAAATCAACAACCGCCCTGCCTTACTATATTCCACTTAACATAACATGGATTATGCGACGTAATGTTTTGGCCGGAAAAGCCCTTCTGACGAGGGTTAAGATATGATCCATGTAACGACACCCGGAAAGGTGTGATCGCCGTCAGAATTGATTTTGGCAACTTATTATTTTTCATTGCTGCCAATAATTTTTCTGT
>JAFVQX010000129.1 GCA_017504585.1 Lentisphaeria bacterium | reverse complement strand
AAAACTGTTTTGTGGGGAAGAAACCTTTTTGAAAAAAGGTTCTCTTCCCCACACCCCATTTTCCAAAAACTTTCACCGGAATTGCTTTTATTACAAGTAATAAAAGCAATTCCAATTTATTTTATATAAAAGAGATACAACGTTTTACCCGTAATAATTTTTATTATTGCTGTATAAATTCAAGATTGCTGATTTTTTCGACAGCAAATAAAAATTTATACAAAAAAACAGGGGCTTTGCAACCTTTTATGAGGTTTTGCAACATCCTCTTTTTTTTGCAGTAATTGTTGATTGCAAGTTTGTAAAAAGTGTGTACGGCTGTATATTATCTTCCTGTAACTGTGCAATGCCTGACGGGATGAGTGGCGTTGCTTTTTTGATGCATTAAGCCGATGGGGAAATATGCTGCGTAAGCTTTGGGATCACCTTGTAAAAATCGTAAACTATCCGGTCTTGCCGGTGATTTGGTGCAAGAGCGTTGTTATCGTTTCGCTTTCGATCGTTTTGGGAGCAGCGGCGCTGGTTTGGATCGTTGACCCGCACTACCGTTACCGGCTGCCTGAATTTTATGATACCGTTTATTACGAGGTTTACGCCACAGCACCACGGCTGCTCCGGGATCTGGATTACAATACATTGTATCTGGGGTCATCCATGACCCGCAACATCTTTCTGAGCGATATCGATGAAGTCCTGAAAGTCAGATCCATCAAGCTGGCGGCTTCCGGAGCTGCGACCGCCGATCTGGCAAAGTTTGTGGATATAGCAATAAAAGCCAAAGGCAAAAAATTGCAGCAGATCATTTTTTCGCTGGATATTTACTCCATGAACAAGCCGGAACCCCACTACAAAGAGTTTGAGTATCTTTACCGGGACGATCTTAAAGAGGAATACCGCTATTTGTTTTCGCGCCAGACTTACTCCAGCATGTACTACTTGCTCAAACGCAAATACCGCCCCAAGAAAAAGCGTCAGCACCAGACTGACCCCAACCGGATGTTCTCCACCGAATATGCCGGTATGCGCTTCGGCTGGCAGGAAGTCGTGAGCGATGCCGTGGGCAACGAAAAGGCGCATCACACTCAAACTCCAGCAGCTCCGGAAGTTTTTGAAAATACTTTGAACAATATCCTGCTGCCCATGGTAAAAAATAATCCGCAGATAAAGTTTGTATTTTATCTGGCGCCCTATCACATTTATACCTATTGCCAGAGCGAACAGTTCCACGAAGCCGATGCATTGCTCAAACAGCGTCTGCGGGTGATGAAAGAGCTTTTGCTCTGCAGCAATGTCCGGCTCTACGATTATCAGGCGGATCGCTCGCTGGTCTGCTGCCACGATCTTTACAGCGACGTCCAGCACTTCCGGTCAACGGCGGGGCGCATGATCGTAGAAAAACTTGCCGCCAACCACCGGAGGATCAGTTCGGCAGAAGCGGCGGATGCCAACGACCGGGAACTGCGCAAACTGATCGCTGAACAAATGCCGGTATATTACTCTGATCTCGAAAAATTCAAAAATAAAAAGAGATAACCATGCTTTTTCCGACTTTTACATTTCTGCTGGGTTTTCTGCCGCTGACGGTAACAGTTTACTATCTGCTGGCGGGCAAAAGCCGTCGGGCTTCCCGGTTATGGCTGGTGGCGGCATCGTTTGTTTTTTACTCGTGGTTCAACTGGAGCTATTCTCTGATACTGGCCGGCTCGCTGGCAATGAACTGGTGCTTTGCCCAAATGCTTTATTGCAAGCAGTCCAAAATCACGCTTGCTGCTGGGATCATCTGCAACGTACTGCTGCTGGGGTACTTCAAGTATTATGACTTTTTTGTAGAAAATATCAATGTTATTTTCGGCACATCTTATTTGCTCAAACATATCCTGCTGCCTTTGGGAATAAGTTTTTTCACTTTTCAGCAAATATCTTTTCTGCAGCTGGTTTACAGCCGCTCGCTGAAGCGCTATTCATTCAGCAGCTACGCGCTTTTGTCTGCTTTTTCCCCCAGCTGATCGCCGGACCTATTGTGCTGCCGGATGAAATGATGAGCCAGTTCGATAAAGACGAGTGCCTGCGCCCCAACGCCCGCAATATGGCTGCCGGGCTTTACATTTTTGCTTTGGGTATGAGCAAAAAAATCCTGCTGGCAGACTTTTTTGCCGAAATCGCCGATCCGGGATTTCTCAACGCGCACGGCGATTTGCTGACCGCCTGGAAGACGGCTCTGGCGTACACTTTTCAGATATATTTTGACTTCAGCGGCTATTGCGATATGGCTATCGGGCTGGGACTGCTTTTCAACATCCGGCTGCCGAAAAACTTCCACTCGCCATATCTGGCAGAAAATATTGCAGATTTCTGGCGGCGGTGGCACATGACTCTGGGCAGATTTCTGATGACCGGCATCTATATACCCCTGGGCGGCAACCGCTGCGGCAAAGTGCGCAATCTGCTGAATTTGCTTATAACATTTTTTATCAGTGGTTTGTGGCACGGTGCCAGCTGGCTTTTTGTTCTGTGGGGATTATGCCACGGCGCGGCACTGGTCATTCACCGGATATGGAGCAAATTTCTGGGGCTTAAAATGCACCATATACCGGCAAAAATCATCACATTTTGCTTTGTATTGCTGGCATGGGTGGTGTTCCGGGCAACTGATCTGGCACAGGCCAAACAACTTTATAAAGCAATGTTCATGCCGGAAAATATTGCCCTGCCCGGTCATATCCACTGGCGTACTGCGGGGCTTTTTATCGCCGGAGCAATAATCATCATATTTCTGAAACCGGCATCGGATGCAGAAGAAAAGTTCAAACCCACACTTGGCAACTTGCTGCTGACGGCGGCATTGATGGTAGTATCGATGTTTTTCTTTGTCAAATACTCGCCATTTATCTATTTTAATTTCTGAAATCCGCCTTCTGCCGGCTGACGGTCGTTGTCCGCGGGATTTTCTGCATAAATAAATGCGTATATATTATCTGCAAGGAGATTTTATGTTATGGCTGAAAAACACCGGTTGCTTTTTCTGACGGTCAATTATTTTGCTGCGGCTGGAAGGGTTGAGCTGTCAGGAGATCGCCGATTGCAGAAAATGTTCTGTCGGTACGGTAAAATCCTATATTTCCCGAGCCAGACGCAGCTTGAAAAAGAATCTTGAAAAGTATTTATAAATACCTTTATTTACCAATAAAGGAATCCATGTTTATATTGCTGAAATCTGCCATGCGGTGTTCGTCTTCGGCAGCATAAAGTTCCCAGATGACTTCCAATCCGGCGAGGCTCTGTTCCGGGCTGGTTTCCGGGGTGGTGTTATTTTCAACACATTCAATAAAGTGCCGCATTTCGGCAGCGGTGTGTTTGGTGGGGGAGTTGGTAAAATCCATAAGCACATACTCCTTGCAGTCTTCGGGAGTGCCGGGCACATGTTCAGCAATGTTTCCCCGCAGCAAAAGTTTGTTTTCCTGCAATTTGTAGTCGATCAAACCTTTTTCGCAGTGGGCGTGGAAACTGTATCCCATGCGGGTCCCCCGGGCCCCCCAGGTGCCGAAGTGATAACCCAATGCCCCGTTTTCAAATTCCAGACAGACATTGCTGGTACCTTCCCGATCCATCCACGGAGTGCACAAGTTGGTGCCGCTGTGGGTACCGCGGATGGGTTTGCCCATCATCCAGAGCATTAAATCAATGTAATGGCAACCGTGGCTGAAAAGCTGTCCGCCGCCCAAAAGTTTGCGGTCGTGGATCCATGGAGCATCTTCTTTGATAGTCAACTGCTCGGTCCAGATCGAGAGCTGGAAACACTCGCCGTAGACCTTTTCCTGGATTAAGCGTTTCATTTCCAGCAGTGCCGGGTGGAAACGCATACAATAGGCGGTCATCAGCACCCGGTTGTTGCGTTTGGCAGCTTCCATCATGGCAAGACATTCGGCTTTGGTGTTGGCAAGGGGTTTTTCGGCAAGCACATGTTTACCGGCGTTCAAACAGTCAATAGTGACTTGGGCGTGAAGGTGATGGGGCAGCACTTGCAGCACCAGATCGCCATATTCCAGAGCTTCATGGTAATCAGTAAATGCCGGCGGGTGATTTGGCAGCAGATCAGATACCGCCTGAGCTTTGCCAAGATCAATATCGACTACTGCCGCTACTTCCATGCAATCTTCCAGACTTTCAAAACGCGACGCATGATTTTTTGCCATACCGCCACAGCCGATAAGAATAAGTTTGTGCTTCATAAATAAATCCTTTCCGGTGGTTGAAGTTTCTGCAGATAATATATTGCTCAAAGATTTGAAAACAAATGTTTTTGGTGGTATATTTATAGTAATTTGTTGAATAAAATAACTGAAATAGTGAAAAAAACGGCACATAAGTGGAATTTTTTGACTGGAAACTGGATATAGGCCACCCGATTTCGGTACTGAAGATCGCCGTTGAACAAGTTCGCAGCAATCTTCAGTTGGATATCCACAGTGCTTTGCACTTGCTGATACTCAACGGCGGCAGCCACCGGGGCAGATGCGGCAATGCGGAAATGACTATGCTGCCGGGGGAGATTTTTTTAAGTGCCCCGTGGGAACCTCATTGCAGTTTGCCTTGCGGAAAAAAAGAGATGCTGGTGATCAATATCGATCCTGACGCATTGAAAAATTTCTTCTTTGCCGGATACGACCGCATTGAGCGGCTGCTGGCAATGGCTCCGTTGGAACGGTTTGCATACTTGAACACTCTGCCGGAAAAATCTGTTTATATTGCAAACTTGAACAAACTGGCAGTTATGCCGGAAGATGGAGCAAAAAATCTCTATATATGGCACACAGTGCTGGCTTTGCTGATGGCGTGCGATCCGCCTTGCGAAGTCAACTCCGGCAGTATTGCCGACAGCCGCCGGTTTATAAATGCGTTGCAGAGATTGGGCAAAGCTCCTTTGGCAGTGGAAGCTGCTGCTCGATCGTGCAATTTAAGTACCAGCAGATTTTCCGCACTGTTCAAGGCTTCTTTCGGGTTGAGTTTCGGCCGCTACGAACGGATTTTCCGGCTGAACGGAGCTGCTGAAGCTCTGCGGCGGGGAGCAACACTCAAAGAGGCCGCCGCCGAATGGGGCTTTTGCGATAAAAGCCACCTGGCAAGATTGCTGGGCAGAAAAATGATCGATAAGTAAAATTTCAGTAATTAAGGTTTTTAAATATGGACAGTCAAACAAACAAATACCGCTTGCTTTTTTTAACGGTCAACTGTTCTTTTTCGCACTCGTCGCTGGCACTGCCTTTGCTGCACAACGCCTGCCGGGAACTTGACTCGTGGGAATGGGTGCGCTGCGATACGACCAATACCGGCAACGTACTGGCAACAGTACAGGCTGTATGCGACGCCCGATGCGATCTGGTGGTTGCCGATCTGTATTTATTCAACCGGCAGATGACGCTGGATATCCTGCAGCGCTATCATGCCATTGATCCTGCGTGCCGCATTGCCGTTGGCGGGCCGGAGTGCCTGGGCGAAGGAGCAGCGGAACTGCTGAAAGATTTTCCGTGGCTGGATTGTGTGTTCCGGGGCGAAGGCGAAGAGGAATTCCGCAATTATCTTGCCAATTTTACGGAAAACGCCAGCCGCACTCATTACATACTTCCCGCTGACGGCTGCGGAGTTTACGAAAACTGGGCGGCAAGTCCTTATCCGGCAACCAGCGAATTTTTTGTTACCGACAAGCCCTTTGTGCAGATCGAAACTTCCCGCGGCTGCCCCATGAAGTGCTTTTACTGCACCAGCGGCAATACCCGGACCCGTTACCGGAGTCTGGAACAGGTCGCCGGAGAATTGCAGCTTTTATCTGCCAAAGGGGTAAAAGAGATCCGGGTACTTGACCGGACATTCAATCTGCCGCAGAAAAGGGGCGCGGAGCTGCTGCGGATGTTCCGGGAAGATTTTCCGCATATAAAATTTCATCTGGAACTGCATCCGCAATTTCTGGACGAAGCCATGCGGCGCGAACTTGAGCAGGCGCTTCCGGGGCAGCTGCACATAGAAGTCGGCGTGCAATGTCTGGATAAAAACGTGCAGGATCTTTCCGGCCGCTGCAGCGACCGGCAGGCGGTGCTGGATGGGTTGGCTTTTCTCTGTTGCCGGCAAGCCTTTGCCACCCACGCCGATCTGTTAGCCGGTATGCCGGGGCAGAAATTGGAACATATCCTTGCAGATACTGCCGATCTGATGAAACTGGGTGTTGCCGAGATCCAGCTGGAAGTCCTGAAAGTCCTGCCCGGCACCCCGCTGCGCAAGATCGCAGAAACACATGGCATAAAATACAGCCGTCAAACGCCTTATGATGTGATGATGAGCAACACTATGAGCTTAAGCAATATAGAAACCGCCCGGGCTCTCTCGCGCTTGCTGGATCTGACTTATAACAATCACTTTCTTCATCAGCCGGTGCGGGAAATGCTGGCGGAACTGCCGGAAACAGTCAGCAAACTGCTGGAATTTTTTCATCAGGCAAACGGCAGCAGTACAGTGGTGTGGGATTTGAAAAAGCGTTTTCTCTTTCTCAATGATTTCTGCATAAACCACCAATTGGTCAATTCCCGGAAAGCCTTGGCTTATCAATGGCTGCTGGCAGGTTTTCTGCCCGGGCAAGGTCCGGATATTTACAGCCGGAAAGCCGCCGATATTCCTCCCGAAGCCCGCTTGACATCCGGCAATGCCGAATGTCTGCACGCCCGGGAAAGCCGTTACTGGAGCTTTGCCCTGCCCGGCCGACTCTGCTACATAGCCTACAATCGTCAGTATAACCTGAACCGCCCCGCAGCGATCTGGTCAATAGAGTTGTAAAGAAGCTCCGTATCATATAACAAACCTGTAATTTTGTTGTAAAAAACGTAAAAAAAATACTTTTTACAGCAGTTTTATAGAAAAAATCATGAGATAGCAGTAAAAAAATGTCAAAAACATTTGACAAACCACTAAACGTGCGATATATTATATAACAATGCTGCGGGGTAGAGCAGTGGCAGCTTATCAGGCTCATAACCTGAAGGTCAGTGGTTCGATTCCACTCCCCGCTACCAAATGAATTTCAGCCAGTCACCCGACTGGCTTTTTTTGTGCCGTAAAAGTGCTTACCACAAAGGGATTTGCAAAAGAACGGAAATTCTCTAAAACCCTCCCTGGACTCCGTAGCCTCGGCGAAGGAGTCTCTGATTCTCTGTTTGGTGGGGGACAGAAAGGAGTACTCCTTCTATTGACAAAAAGTCATAACTATTTGATATTATTCACATTACAAGTATCTCTCCGCAAGACGGTTTTTAGCCTTGGTTGGTGGGGCATATTTCGGTATTTCGCAACCAGTGACAACTCCTTGCAACTACTCCTATGGGAGTATAAAAACAAAATATCCATCGAATTTTGAGTAAAAATTTAGCCAGAGTGTTTGCATTTTTACAATCGGTTATTATATTATATATATAATTACATAACCAAGAAAAAGGATTTGATATGGGATTCACGAATCAGGAAAAGCAGGAACGTTTCAGAAAAAAGGAATATCTTAAAAAAGTTGCAGACAAAATTTTTCGGGACTGGCAACTGTTAGGCTGGAGAGATTTTACCAAAGATCCTAAAGATGTAAAAATGGAATTGGAAAAAATCGCAAATCTGCCGTCTGGATGGAGTGATGCCGATTACGATCAGGCATTGAAAGCATTTCAGATCTTCAGTGATGAGCTTTATTCCGGGAATCCGCATTTATTGCAAAATGATATTTGTGCCGGACGGAATAGCGTGTGTGATCCAATGACTTCGCCGAATGGTGTCCGGTTGATCAGGGAGCAAAAAAATGCTGTATGGCAAGCAAAAAAACTTGTTTCTCACATAAATTCTGCAATGGATTTGAGTGGCGGTGTTGCTTCTGATAACGCTGCCGTTGTGATGGAATTGGCTCGAAACGCAGGTTTATCGCTGCTGAAAGAACGCATTGTTCCTAAATCAAAAGCCGCTGCAATTTGTTTATTGATGACCAATCCGCTGCAAAAAAAGCCGGAGTGGCTGCTTGATGAACTTGCTGTAATCTTGAAAGAACAACTTAAAGAAGATGGGATAAAATTGCTCAAGGAGAAATTATGAGATACGCATTAGAAAACGGAATAAAGAAAGAAGCCACAAAAGGGGCGAAAGGAATGTGTCTGTGCTGCGGAGCGGAAGTTATTGCTAAATGCGGTAAGATTCGTATTGCTCATTGGGCGCACAAAAATAATGAAGAGTGTTCTTATTCAAAAAAAGAACCTAAAACACAATGGCATCTGGATTGGCAGAATTATTTTCCTAAAGAATGGCAGGAAGTCAGATGTATTGAAGAACAAACTGGCGAAGTTCACATTGCAGACATAAAAACACCCAATGGGTTAGTCGTAGAATTTCAACACTCTGCCATAAATCCTGAAGAACGTTTATCGCGGGAACGATACCATAAAAATATGATATGGGTAATAGATGGAACGAGGTTGAAATATGATTTCAAACGTTTTACTAAGAACATTGAAAATCTGCAACCTTTTATAATCTCTAATTCTGAAATACCATTCTCTTTATACACAGTAAAAGTAAACTGGGTAGATGAAATCTTACCCCCAAGTTGGTTATCAGCAACAGTCCCATTGTATTTCGATTTCAGACCCGAGAAAATAGATGATTCAGAAAGTGATCAACAGAAATCATTACGGAATCTTATGTGGGGATTTTTCAGAAAAGGGAAAACAATTTTTGCTGTATCAATGCCACATAATTGTTTTGTTGATTATATACAACGGGAAGTCATAAGAGATATTGAACAGTATGCAATTACAACATTACAAAAAGTGCAAATAATTCATATGTTGCAACAAAAAAGCCAATTGCAAAATATACGAGAAAATTATCGTTCCCCTTATATCAGGCGAAGACGCCGACTGTAAGTTTTACTCGGTTGCCACCCGCCAATGGTAACATTTATCATCGCTGGTAAAATAAAATTCTTTGATGTTTTTGTGAAAACGCAATGGGGTTGAGTGGTATGTTGTATGTGGAACATTGTTGTAATAGGTCGTTACAGGATATGATGTTCCGCCGGTTGTATATGTTTTT